>CABSLQ010000020.1 GCA_902478605.1 uncultured Oscillospiraceae bacterium | reverse complement strand
CCCTCCTGCGCTCTTTGAAGGGGAAAATTTCGTCCTCTGCGGAGGACGACAGGGGCGATTCCTCTTGTGGTGCCCAAAACTGGCGGGCACAGCTATCGCTGCTGCCAGTTTTGACCACGGCGCCAGCCCCTGCTCGCTGTTTCCCGCACCGCGGGCGCTCGCAGGCGCTGCCCCTTGACCCCACCGCCTTTTGAAAAATGGCGGAATGCATTCGCTTGACGCGAATGCGAAAACTTTTTGTATATTATTTTTTGCGAATGGACTTTTTCGACAGACTGAGAGCCCGGGCGCACAGCGTCCGGGCTCTTCGTTTCATTATCATCGTTTGGCCATTGCCATCCAACAGGCAGAACCTTTAGCCATTCGGTTTTGATTTGGCTTTGATTACATAGCCCAGGCCGAAGCCGCCGCCGAGGCATACGGCCCCCACAATAAGCAGGAGCCACCACGGAACGCCGCCGGCGACCGGCTCGGTGCTGCCGGGAACCTCGCCTGCTGTCGTGGTCGTTTGGGTGGGCTCGGTCGTCGGCGTGGTGGGCTTTTCGTCCACACTGCCGTCATGGGCCGCCGCCCGCTTGACCACCACCGTGTAAGTCTTTTTCTCCCCGTTCTCCGCCGTGCAGATCACCTGCACCGGGTTGTCCTGCCCGGCCGCCAACTGGTCGCCCCCGACCACCTGTACGCTCGCCTTGCCGTCCGCGGCCTTGCCGCTGATGCTCACGCTTTCCGTCTCATAAGGCAGCCACACCACATACTCGGTCAAATCGGCACTGAACACCGGCGACAGCAGGAACCCATCCACCGTGATGCCGGACAGGTCGTTGTTCCCGCTGGCCACATAGTTGGGGTCCTGCTCCCGGTGCACCTTGATGGTGTAGGTCTTCTTCGCGCCGCTCTCCGCCGTTACCGTGACGGTCACGTTGGTCGTCCCGTCCGGCGTCAGGGTCGGGCTGTTGATGCTCACCTTGGCCTTGCTGTCCGCGGCCGTCGCCGTCACGTCCAGCTTGGACACGCTGAAGGGCACATCCGCCGTGTAGCTGGTCGTGTTCGCGTTAAACGCAGGCGAAATGGTCGCATTGGATACCGTCAGGCTCGCCAGCGCGTTGTTGGTGGACAAGGGAGCCGCCACCGTTACGCTGTAGCTGACCGTGCCGACATTGGCGTCCGCGCTGCCGTCTGAGGCGACCACATTCTGATAGGACACCGTGATCTTGGTTCCCGCCGCCACGTCCTTCACCTTGAAGGACACGGTGAACAAATCCTTGCTGCCATTGATGGGCGAGGACAGGTTGTTGTCGTAGGCCACCATGTTGTTGCCGCCCCACTCCACCGCCCAGGGCGCGGCAATGACCTGCTTGGTGCCGGTCAGCTGCAGCTGATTGCCGTCGTAGGAGAGGGTGCCCGACGCGCCAAACAGTCCCGAACCGTTCAGCTTGAAGGTCAGGGTGATGGTATCCCCTGCCCGCACCGTGCCGGGACCGGTCAGCGAAGCGGAAGCCGACGCCGCCGAAACACTCATAGGAAGCAGCAGACACATGGCCAGCAGCCATGCCGCTATCGCCGATATACACTTTTTCATGGTCGATGTCCTCCTCAGCACGCCCGGGCCTGGATTTTATCTTTACCCAGGATATGCGCTTTGATTTGAATGAAGTCGGTGATAGAGATTGCCTTGTCCCCGCTGGTATCCGCCGCCTTGCCCGCCGCACCGGACAGGGTGGATTTCTTCAGCAGGTGGGATTTCACCGCCAGCATATCGGTGATGGTGATGTTCCCGTCCCCGTTGGTGTCGCCGGTCACCACCACCGTCACCCGCGCTTTCACCGTGCTGCCGTCCAGCAGCCGGATTTCCATTCCCGTGCCTGCGGGCGTGTTCCCCGACACCTCCGCATTGCCCTTGTATATCTTGCAGTAAGCCTTCTCGTTGATGCCGTTCAGCAGCTGGGACACCGAGGCGCCCGCTGCGATTTTGCTGATATAGCCACCGCTCACCGCATAGGTGCCGCTGGTAATACTGTCCGGCACACGGGAGTTCACCGTCACCTTGAAGGTGGTCGTCTTGCCCTGATAGCGCACGGTGACGGTCTGGCTGCCGACCTGGTTGGCGTTGTACCCGCTCACCATGGCAGCCGTGACGGCAATATCCTCCGCCGTATTGTTGTTATACCGAACCGTTATTTTCGCGCCGGTCAGGTCCAGGGCTTCGCCGGCCAGATAGGTGGTTTTGGACGGGTTGGACTTCATCGCAATAGATGCCACCGATTTGGCGGACACCGTTACCTTAAAAACGGCTGTTTTCCCCTCGTACGCGACGGTGATGGTTTGCTCCCCCACTGTGCTCCCGCTGTAGCCGGTGATGCGCACCTTGTCGGTGACATTTTCGGTGGCCCCGTTGTCATAATACGCGGTGATCGCCATGCCGGCGGAGGAAAACGCCTCCCCCTGTATGTACCGGGTTTTGCTGGGAAGCTTGGTGACCGCGATGCGCTGCAGCGTTTTCGCCGTTACCGTAATGGGATAGGTGGTGCTCAGCCCGCCATAGGCAATGGTCATCTGGGTTTGGCCCACCCGACTGAGATCGGCGGTTTCGGTCCAGCCGCTGGTGATCGCCTGCGTATTGCCGTTGTCATAGGTCAGGGTCACCACCATACCCGCCGTATCCAGCTCGGTCCCCTCCACAAAGGCGGTGCGGCGGGGCGGCGTGGTCACGGCGATGGATGCCAGCTGTTTGGAGCGTACGGTGACCGTGAAGCTGGTGCGGAACCCGCCGTACGTCACGGTAATGGTTTTGGTCCCCGGCGTAGAATCGTAGCCGCCGATTTGGTAATCTCCGATCGCTTCCTCTGTCCCATCGTTATACAGAACGGCCACCACCATACCGGCCGGGTCAAATGCCTGCCCTTCGATATAGCTTTGCTTGTTCGGCTTTTTCGTCACGGCAATGGACACCGGCGCCCGGGGTACCACCTCCACCTCAAAGTGGGCGCTCATGCCGCCCCACCGGACGGTCATCTTCTTCACGCCGACCGTGGGATCGTAACCTTCAACGGTATACCCCGTAATATTCTCCTCAATACCGTTGTCGTATACCGCCTTGACCTGTAGCCCGGTGGGATCCCACGCCTGACCCTCCACATACACCTGTTTATCGGGCAGGGAGGCGATTTCGATGCGCTGCAGCGTTTTAGCCGCCACCGTGACTTCCAGGGTGGTGGTCAGTCCCTTCCACGATATGGTAATCGTCTGCGCCCCGGCCGTGCCGGTCAGTTCGCTGCAGCGGTAATCGGTGACGGGCTCTTTGGTATCATTGTCGTATAAAACGCTCACCACCATGCCGGTCGGGTCAAACGTCTGCCCTTCGATGTATTGCAGCTTATCGGGCGGCGTCGTCACCTCGAGGCCGATCGGCTGGCGGGCCGCCACCGTGACGGTAAAGCTGTCGCGGAATCCGCCGTAAGAGATGGTGACGGTTTTCGGTCCCGGCGTGGGATCATACCCGCTGACTTCGTAGTCGGACACTTCCCGTGCCGATCCGTCGTTGTAATGGGCGGTAACCGTCAGGCCGGTCAGATCCAGCTCTTCGCCCTCTTTATACTGGGTTTTGTCCGGCCCGGTGATGGTCAGCCCCGTCTGCCGCAGCGGCACCGTCACCGCGCCGTCCTGCAGCGTGACGGGGATCAGCGTCCTATCCTCGCTTATAATGTCGTCCGCCCGGCAGCGCAGATGCAGCGTATGGGTGCCGACCGCCGCATCCGCTGCCAGGCGCAGGCGCAGATAGACAAGCGTGCCGTTCCCGGTCATGTTGGTCGGCCGAAGCCACAGCACGGTCAGCGGGGACGTCATCCCCGGCTTGATATTATCCTCCAGATAGCCGCCTGCTGGCAGCGCCTCGCCCGCCGTCACTTCGAGCGGCGTCAGCTTGGTGCTGTCATAGTCAATCCAGAAACGGAAGGCCGCCATGCCGGGATTGCCCGAAACGGTCAACGGCACAAGAACCTCCTCGCCTGCCTCGCCGCTGACCTGTCCGATGGCAACGATCATATTCCCCTGTGCCGCGGCCGGAAGCAGGCCCGCGGGAAGCAGGCCGCATACCGTCAGCAGCGCCAGCAGCACGGCGCACAGCCGCTTGAGTCCGGTTTTTGCGATCATGGGATTTCCTCCTCAGGCGGTCTGTTCCGCCAGCCATTGGGAAAGCAGGATGACGTCGGCCAGCTCCACCACGCCGTTCTGATCGGTGTCCGCCGCCAGCCTTTGGGCTTCGTCCAGCTCAATGCTCTGTCCGGACAGCACTTGGGCGAGCAGCAGGGCATCCATCATGCCGAGCGATCCATTGCCGTCCACGTCGCCCAGGATATAGTCCACCACCTGCACCCGGCCGTTTATCACCGAAAACAGGATGGGCACCAGGCCGGCGTTCATGTTATCCCGGCCGCCGAAGGACAGCCGTACATCGCTGCTGCCAAGCGGCGCCGTTTCCAGAATGGTAAAGGTCAGGATATAGGCCGGACCGTCGCCCAGTGCGTCGGTCGGAGAAAACCACACGAGGGATACCTGCCCCGCATCCGCCTTTTCCGCGTTGACGGCCGGTTCCCTTCCTGCCAGGCTGCCCGCCATCTCAACCGATTCAAACCGCAGAACCTCCGGGTCAAACTGGATGGTGTGCGACAGGCCGGCCAGCCCCGGGTTATCCGTCATGGTGACGGGGATGGTAATTTGTTCGCCCGGCTTGCCGACGGCGTTTTCCACCGTGTAGACGGCGCCCTCCAGCGGCCGGGGCGTTACCTCGACGACAAAATACTGCACATATCCCTGCCAGGTCACATGAATGGTCTGGCGGCCCGTCCGTTCGGGGTCATAGCCGGTGATTTCCAGGTTCTCCGCCTCCGCCGGCACCGGCGTCCAGCGTCCGTCCTCATACAGGGCCAGCAGCTGCAGGCCCGCCAGGTCGAGCGGTTCGCCCTGCTGATACACCGTCTTATCCGGCGGCGTGAGCGCGATACCCAGCGGCCGGCGTGCCTCCACCGTCACGCTGTAGCTGACCGTACCGACATTGGCGTCCGTGCTGCTGACCGAGGCTTTGACATCGGTATAGGATACGGTGATTTTCGTTCCCGCCGCCACGTCCTTTACTTTGAAGGACATGGTAAACAAATCCTTGCTTCCGTTGATGGGCGACGACAGGTTGTTGTCGTAGGCTACCATGTTGCTGCCGTTGAACTCCACCGCCCAGGGCGCGGCAATCACCTGCTTGGTGCCGGTCAGCTGCAGCTGATTGCCGTCGTAGGAGAGGGTGCCCGACGCGCCAAACAGTCCCGAACCGCTGAGCTTGAAGGTCAGGGTGATGGTGTCCCCCGCGCGCACGGTGCCGGGACCGGCCAGGGAGGCCGAGGCCAACGCCGCCGAGGCGGTAAAGGGCAGCAGCAGACACATTGTCAGGATGAGAGCTGCCAGGCTCGATACAATTTTTTTCATGTTCTACCTCCTCAGCACGCCCGGGCCTGGACTTTATCCTTGCCCATGCGCTTTGATTTGAATAAAGTCGGTGATGGAGACGGCCTTTTCCCCGTTAGTATCGCCGGTCACCACCACGGTCACTTTTGCCTTCACCGTGCTGCCGTCCAGCAGCCGGACTTTCATCCCGGTGCCTGTCGTGGAATTCCAGCCGCCGGTGATCGTTTCCCGGCTGCCGTCGGCATACGCCGCCTTCAGCACAAGATCCCGGATATACAGCGTCTGGGTGGGCGTCTTTGTTATCGTCAGCGAGCCGACCTGCCGCACCACGCTGATGGTCAAGGAGATCAGCCGGTTCCAGTAGCGGATAAAGCAGGCTGCCCACCCAGGCGATAGGGATCACAGCCCTCCACCGTATGATCGCCGATCTTCTCCTCGCTGCCGTCGCTGTACTGCGCCACCAGCAGCATACCGGTCAGATCCGGCTGCTCGCCCATGTACACAAGGGTGCTGTCCGGCGGGACGATCATCGCCACGCCGGTCAGGATGCGCGGGTTTTCCCCCGATAACCCCTGCAGCACTGGAAAGGGATAGTTCCCCTCTCCCATCTGCCACACGGTTTCAAAGTCAAAGCCCTCAAAGCTGTCCGCGCGTTTCATTTGTGCCGCGGTCAGGGGGCGGGAATCGCCCCCGCCCCGGGGCAGCGTATCCAGATAATAGCTGTTTTTGCAGTTTTCCCCGACGGCATAGGCAGCCTCCCCGCCTTCCGGTTGTCCAAAGGATGGCTGCGTCTGTTGGGAAAAGGCGGACGGCTGGGTCGAGGCACCCTTGCTCGTAGCGACGGCCGTCCTAGTGGTCTGGCCGGTGCCGGCTGACACGGTTCCGGACGGCCGCGTACCCGCGGGGAACCCGTCGCCCCACAGGGTACGGCGGCCTGTGGGGCTCTGTTCATCTGGTCCTTCCGTATCGCCGGGATCTTCGGGACTTTGCTCCCTTTCAAATGCAGTCACTGTGCCTGCGTTATAGCAGTTTGCTATGAATGCCTCTTTATCTCCTATGCCGGCGGCGTAGTCCCCCTTGACTTGCCCGCTGTTGTAGCAGTTTTCCATGCTTCCCGACCCGCCGGCAATGCCAATCGCCCTAGTGTTGCTGTCAGAAAGTCCGGTGATCTCTCCTAGGTTGGCACACCGGGAAATCGTTCCCATGGATTCGCCGCAGATTCCCGCGGCGGTCTGGCCCATCTGAGTGAACACCGTTCCCCAGTTGGCGCAAAGGGTAATGCTTCCTCCCTCGGTGCGGCCAGCGATACCGCCGCATAGAGCTGAGGCCTCCACCTTTGCTCCGTTGACGCACTGGGAAATGCTGCCCTCATTAAGCCCCACAAGGCCCCCCACCGCTCCGTTGAAATTGGCGAAAACCGTGCCCGTTACCAGGCAGCCTTCTATCACACCATAGTTGGTACAGGCCATGGCACCGATCCATTCGTTTAATTCCCCGCTTACCTCCGCCTCCAACAGCCGGAGGTTGCGGATCGTGCCCCGATTATTGCCGAACAGCCCCCCGCTGAACCGCAGCCCCGTGATGCTGCGGCCGTTGCCGTCCAGCGTGCCGGTAAATTCTTCAGCCAGGCAGAAATACTCCCCCTGCCAACCCTGGAAAAACATGCCGCCTTCCTCAAAGTCGGCAGGATCCAGTATGATATCCTCCGTCAGGTAATACTGACCGGCCGGATTAAATCGTATCATCATCAGCTCCTGCTTGGAGGAGATGGGCGTATACCCAGACCAGTCCTGTGCCCCTTCCACATACGGGGGATCCGGCACCTGCACCGCACTTTCTTCGGCCGCCGTGCGCAGCGGCCCGTACGGGAAGCCGGCCACGCAGACGGCCGCCGCCAGCAGCAGAGAAACCACTGCCCGCTTTGCTTTCTTCAAATCTCGTCATCCTTTCATGCGGACAGGCTAAGGCTCCTGCGCCGCCAGCATCTGCGCGAGCAGAATCACATCCGCCAGATCCAGCAGACCGTCCCCGTTCAGGTCGGCCGCCTTTTCCTGCTCGTCGGTGAGGACAATGCTCTGGCCTGAGAGTACCTGTGCGAGCAGCAGGGCGTCATCCATGCTCGGCTCCCCGTCGCCGGTCAGGTCGCCCGCAATATAATTTTTCACCTCAATTGTGCCGCTGGCGGGAGTAAAGTTCACCGGCTGCAGCGCGGCGTTCATGTTATCCCGCTCGCCGAAGGTCATGCCGACCGTATAGTTGCCGGCCTGCGCCGTATCCGCAATTTCCAGCGTGAGGGTGTAGAAGATATCCCCCTGATAATTGGCGCTGTTAAACCACACGATGGTGATCTGGCCGGCCTCCGCCTGCTCTGGATTGACCACCAGAGCGCCGGGCAGCTCTTCCGCCTGCTCACACGACACATACTGGAACACCGCGGGATCAAAGGTCAGAGTATGGCGCACGCTGGCCACGCCGGGGTTGTTTTCCGCGCGGACGGTGAGGGTCACCGTGTCCCCGTTCCACCCGCTGACCGAATCGATGACGAATTGGCCGCTTACCGCGGGGACGGCCTCCACCGTGACGGTGAAGGAGGCGGTCCGGCCGGCGAAGGTCACGGTAATCTCCTGCTCACCCAAGGTATAGGGATCGAACGGAGACAGCGTATAGCCGTACACCTGCTGCCGATATCCGTCGGCAAACTCCGCGTATACCTCCATGCCATACGTATTCAGCCCGGTTGTGCCTCCGTAATAATGCGTAGTTTCCGGCGGTTTGACGCTGAGGCTGTCCGGCCGCATCTGATCGTTTGCCTCGGGGATATACAGGATCTTGGTCTGATCCTTGTTGTACAGCACGCCGTTGATGCTGGAATATGTCGGGTTGTCCTCTGCCACGTCAACGGCCTCCAGCGAAGTGCAGCCGATAAAAGCGCGGTTGTTAATGCTGGTGACGCTTTCCGGCACCCCGACGCGGCTCAGGCTGGTACAGCCGGCAAAGGTATAATACACCAGATCGGTCACCGAAGCGGGCAATTCGATTTCGGTCAGGGAAGAACACCCGGCGAAAGCCGCCTCCTCAATGGTGTGGATGGAATCGGGCAGGTTGATGGTGCGCAGGTTCTGGCACCCGGCGAATGCGTTGTCCCCGATGCGCAGCACCCCGTCCGGCAGCTGCACGCCGGTCAGACCGGCCAGGTTGTAGTCCGATCCGGCTGCCCCCGATGCGGACGGGCCGCCGTTTTTAAAGGCGTGATCGGCGATGGCAAGGGTTCCATCGTTTACTGTCACGGTGGTGTCGGTCAGGATATCCCCCTTCTGGCGGTACAGCACCCGATCGGTGTACACCACGCCCTCCGGCTGGCTGTTAAACCAGCTGGTGCCGTCGAGCGCGTGGGCGCCCAGGCTGACATCCGTGTCGGGCAGATCCACGCTGGCCAGATTTTCACAGCCCAGGAACGCGTTATCTTCGATCAGGGTGACCGAATCGGGGAGCGTCAAGCTGCTCAGCGCGGTGTAGGAAAAGGCGCCGTACCCGATCGTCTGGACGCCGTTTTCTATCGTCAGCGTTTCCAGCGGGCAATTTGCAAAGGCGCTGCCTTCAATCTTCGTCACCGAACCGGGGATTTCGATGCCCGTCAGGCCGCTGTCTGCAAAGGCACCATAGCCGATCAGGGTAATGGTATCCGGGATCTCGATGCCCGCCAGGGCCTCACAGCCGGAAAAGGTCCACTCCTCAATACGGGTAAGCCCTGTTCCCAGATGCACCGAGGCCAGGGAAGTACAGCCGAAAAAGGCGCTGTACCCCATATATGTGACGCTGTCCGGGATGACAATCGCCTGCAGCTTGGTACAGTCGGAAAAAGCAGAATTGCCGATATACTGCACGCTGGTGCCGAGATCCACCGTGGTCAGCTCGCCGCAATACCGGAACGCGCCCCATCCAATCTCTTCCATACCATTGCCGATCACGGCGGAACGCAGCGGCGTAGAGTCGAAGCAGCTGCCGCCGATCGTCTTTACACTGTCCGGGATCACCACGCTGGTCAGCCCGCTCCGGAAGAAGGCCTGATAATCCAGCGTTTCCACCGAGCCGGGGATCTCCACCTGCTCCAGCGCGGTGCAGCCGCCGAAGGAGCACTCGCCGATGGTCACAACCGAGTCGGGGATATCCACGCTCTGCAGCGCGGTGCAGTCGGCAAAGGCGGCGTAGGCGATTTCGGTCACCTTGGGCGAAATGGACACCGAAGTCAGGCTGACGCACTGAAGAAACGCGTTGGGTTGGATGGTGGTGACCGTATCGGGCATCACATACGCGCCCGCCTTGGAGGGGTCGCAGGAGACGACGGTGGTCATGTCGGCGGTATAGGTCACGCCGTCCACCGTGGTGTATTCCTCGTTGGACGCGTTCAGCACCACGTTCTGATAGGCCGGCTGGTCGAGCGCCTCGATGTTGGACACGCCTTGGGGCAGGTCATAGGCTGTTTTGCGGCCGATGGGATAGGCCACCAGCGTATCGCCCTCCTCGTTGTACACCACGCCGTCGATGTCGCGGTACGTGTCGTTTTCCTCGTCCACCAATATGCCGATCAGATTGGGACAGGACAGGAAGAGGGCCGGGTCGATGTAGGACACGCCGCTGCCCAGGTGTACCACCTCCAGAGCGGTGCAGCCGTCAAACGCCCCCGCGCCGAGGAAACGCACCCCGTCGGGGATGCGCAGCTCCCGTACGGTTGGCGCATTGCCCAGCGAGGCGATGCCGACAACCGGCAGGCCGTCCACCTGCTCCGGAATCAGCAGCAGCACATCGCTGCCGTTATAGCCGGTCAGGATGGCCCCGCCGTCCTGCAGGATATAGGTGAACAGGGGCGCTTCAGGCTGCGCCGGCGCGGGTTCCTCCTCCGCCGGCGCCGTCACCGCCGGGGAACCGGTCGGTTCCGTGACAACGGGCATTTCCGACGCGCCGGTAAGCAGCAGCTGGCTGCACAGCAGCGCCAGAATGGCAAACAGGGATAAAAACGCTTTCTTTTTCATCTGGGTACCTCCTTCTTTTATGAACCGTTATGCGTGGCCCGGGCATGTGCCCGGCATAGCATCTGCGCGAAAAAAACCCACCTCCATCTGTTTGCACTCGGCGGACAGCAGCAGGCCGGTTTCGCGGCAATACGCCGCCTGCCGCACCCCTGCATCGTCCGGGAAGTCTTGCTGTATATCCTGGCTCATGGCCGAGAGGATATCGTGAAAAAGCCGGCTCGCCCGGTTTCCCTCCCCGCTGCTGCGCGGGGGCTCGCCGTGCCACACGGCACAGCTGTAGTCCGGGGTGACGCCCACAAACCAGTTGTCCTGGTTGTAGGAGCTGGTGCCCGTTTTGCCCGCGACAGGCACGCCGTCCAAACGGGCTTCGGCGCCCGTGCCGCCCGGCGCGGTCACAAGCTGCAGCAGATGGTTCATGATGCAGGCGGTGTCGGTGCCGATGACCTGCCGGGGCTCCGCCCGGCTCTCGAACAGGACGGCGCCGCTGCTGTCCCGGATATCCAGGATTGCGTGGGGCGGCGTATACACGCCCCCGGCGGCAAATATCTGGTAGTATCCTGCCATATCCACGGGTGACAGGCCGTGATACAGATAGCCCAGGGCCAGATTGCCCCAAATTTCTTCACCGCCTGCCTGCTCGATCATCTGTTTTTCAAAGGCGAGGTTCATCCCCAGCGTATCGCCCAGGAAGGCGATCGATTCTTCCACCGTCAGCGTCTGCAGGCAGCGTACCGCCACCGTATTGATCGACTGCCGGATGGCGTCGCACACGCGCATGGGCTGGCCCGTATACTGCCCGTCCGCATTGGCGGGCCAGGGCGTTTCGGCCCCGTCGTCGGCGGTCAGCGTCTTGACCGGGGAATCCTCAAATGCAGTGGTCCAGTTAATCCGCCCCTTGTCCAGTGCGGGCGCATAAACGCTCAGCGGCTTGAGAGCGGAGCAGGGATAGGTGCTGCGCAGGGCGTAATTGGTCTGGGGATCCCCGCCGGCGCTGTAAGCCGCCAAAATCTGCCCATCCAGATCGGTCACGACACAGCCTGCACCCGTTTCCAGCCCGCCGTCTTCACACGCCGCCTGCATGGCGGCCAGCGCGTCGGCGGAAAAGGCGGTGCGGATGGTGTACCCGCCATGCAGCAGTTCCTCGTCTTCCAGCGCCTGCCGTGCCTCCTGTATGACCAGATCGACATAGGCGCGGTATTCCTCCCGGGTACAGGCCGTTTCGCCATAGGTCAGGTCGGTCACGGTGGCCAGCCGTTCGCCCTGGGCGTCGGTGATGACGCAGGCCCCGCCCGGCGAGCAGCCGGAAGTCCCGCTGACCGCCAGCAGCAGCGCGGCACAGCCGGCGGCCAATCCTTTTCGTTTCACCCGTATTCCTCCCTGCGGCTTAATCGGCGGCGGGCAGCGCGTCCCGATAGGCCCGGATATCCGCCGCCAGCTCGGTGCGCGGCTGATCGACGATCCGCTTGCCCAGCGGGCTCAGTCGGCTGTCCAGCGTTTCCATCTGGTGGGCTGCCTGCAGCAGTTCATCCCGGCAGACCTGGGCGCTGTAAGCGTCCCCCGCTTGTTCGTACAGCCCGATGCCGGTCATCAGCATGCGGCAGTAATCTTCGTATTCCTCGCTGGCAAAGGGCGCCCGTTCGAGGGCGAGCCGTTTGTTGCGGATAACCTCCTGGAAATCCCCGCGGGCAAAGGCGGCGCGCGCCTTGGCGCTGTAGGCGACGGACAGACAGGTATTCTGCCGCAGGATGCGATCCGCCGCCTGGTCCATGCCGTCGGCGGTGGTTTCCTGGGTAAGCAGGGCGACGCGCGCCGTGGTGTTGCCGGGATACAGCGCCAGCGCCGCCCCGTACTGCCCCACCTGGGACAGCAGCTGCGCCGTCCCCATATACAAGGCCAGCGCCGCGGCCGCGGCGCCGCCGGCCACAACGGGTACGCGCGGCTTTTTCCAAATCCATTCCCGGCCCTCTTCCCGGTACGCAATGGTCAGCAGCAGAAGCAGCATACCCGTGAATTGCAGATCAAAGTCAAAGCAGCAATGGGCAGCAAACAGCAGGAGCAGCAGCCGCGTGCGCAGCCCCGCCCCCCGGCGGAAAAAGGCCCGTACCAGCGCCGCCGCCAGCAGCAGCGCGGGGATCCAGCCCACATCGAGCAGCAGCTGCAGAAAATCGTTGTGAATGAACATCACGGAATACACGCCGGTCTGTATGCTCGGCTGTATATAGTAATAGCCCATATAGCCCAGTCCGAAGGGGTGGCGGAGGATCAGCGGCAGGGCGTCTTGAAAATACAGAAGCCGCCCGACAAAGGTGCTTTCGGTCAGGGAGGTGGTCAAAAAGCGGCCGATCGAGTCCATGCGGCCGGTGATCAGCGCCGCGCCTGCCGCCGCGCCGATGCCAAGCAGTACCACAAAGGCCAGTCCCCACCGCACCCGCTTTTGCGGATGAAAGATGACCAGCACCGCCACGGCTGCCAGCAGCAGCACAAACACCGTCCGGCTGCCCGAATACAGGATTCCGCCCAGCAGTATCGCCGCCTGCACCCAGGTCCGCCAGGTCAATGTCTCCCCGGTGACCAGCACCACAAGAGCCAGCAGCAGGAATAGCGCAAAGGTATTGGCGTACTGAAAAAAGCCGGACAGCCGTCCCGCCACCGAAAACAGGGAACGCAGGGCCGGAATCTGCAACAGCACGGCCGACGTCACCGTCATCACACAGGCGGCGGTCGGAAGCAAGTCCAGCGCCCGCTCCCGCGCCCCGGGATCCTGCATCAGCGCCAGCAGAAACAGGGGGGCGGGCAAGTACTTGAAGAAGCCCCACACCGCCATGCCGGCATCCACGGCCCACAAGGCGCTCAGTGCATAAAACAGGGCGATGACGGCCACCGCCGCGCTCAGCAGATTGCCGCGCAGGCGCAGCGAACCGGTTTTGGCCGCCCGCACCATCAGGTACACACACAGCGCGACGGAAGCCGCGCACGAAAGGAATTCATAAAACAGTCCCACCGCATACAACGCCACAAGCAGGAACAGTTCGATAAACCGCAGCTCCCGCAGCCGCTGCAGCCCTTTATGTAAGGCCATGCCACCCGTTTCCTTCATTGTCCCATCCCATCTCTTTGCCCGGCGCCCTTTCCATGTATCGTTGGCCGGGAATCCCGGGAATTGCCGTCCCCGCACATCTTTTCCATATATAAAGACTGTTGTACCACCCAAAAACGACGACGTTTTAATGGAAAATTTAAAAATCAGCGTTTTGCCCTTTTAAAAACCATATTTTTAGGCAATTTGTGGATTTTTGGTGCTGCATATGCGCCTTATCATTGACAGATCGAATTTTGCCGGATATGCTTATTGTGTGGAGAAACCTTTGCAGGGGAAGGGGATGACAGCGTTGGACGAACAGGATCACCTGCGGCTGGACGAAGCGCCCGGCGCTCTCATCGCCATGGAGCAGACGGAGGATCAGCCGGTATCCATCGATCCCGAGCTGGTTCAAAAAGCCATGAACGGCGATACCGAGGCGTTCTCTCAGCTGTTTATGCTGACCTATCGTGCCGTGTTTCTCACGATCCGTTCCGTTCTGGATCAGGAAAACGATATTCTCGACGCACTGCAGACGACCTATCTGCGTGCGCTGCAGCATATGGACCAGCTGAAGGCCCCCGCCGCCTTTTACGTCTGGATCCGGCAAATCGCCCGCAACTGCGCCCTGCAGCTGCAGGAGAAAAACGAAAAGGAATGGACCTATCTGCCCGAAGCGGACGATATGCTGCGGCAGACGGAGGACGGCCGCCTGCCCGAATTTGAGCAGGAGGTGGCGCTCGATATTGCGTCGGTGCTGCGCGGTCTGCCCGAGGAACAGGCGCGGCTGCTTGTGCTGGTGTATTACGACGGACTGCGGCTGTCGGAAATCGCCCGTATGGATGGCAAGGCACCTTCCACCATCCGTAGCCGGTTTCGCACGGCAAAAAAGGCGCTAATCCAGGCGCTCAAGGCGCGCGGGATCGACAAGCCGATGTACAGCCGGGGCGGTCTGCTGTCCTTTTTGGCCACCTCCATGCGGGACTCCATCGGTACCGGTATCCTCAGCGCCACCGTGGCGCAGGGAATCCTTGACAATGTATTGCGCAGCGCGAAAAAGCCGGCTCCCATGGACACGGTGGTGGCTAAGCTCTCAAAACGGCAGCGCAACCAGGCGCTGCTGCGGGTGGCTTCCATCGTGGTGGGCATCTCGGTGGCCGCTTCCGCGTTGACGGCGCTGGCGCTGCACGGGCGGACAACGCTGCCGGCAGACGGCCCGGCACCGGTATATGGATATGCTGCTTCCTCCGCGGCCGCGGAGGGGACGATACCCACCGCGCCGATCGGGGAGACCGCGACGGAGGCGATCATCCCCCCTGCAACCGATCCGTCCGCGCAGACCCAGACGGGTACCTTCATAGCGGCCGATTCAACCAATCCCACAGCCGCCGTCACAGGGGGCAGCGTTTCCTCCCCAACCGAAAAGCAAACCAACACCCCGCCGAGCACCGCCGGCCGGCCGACCACCACGGTCCCGTCCGGCACCACGGCAGCCGCGACGACCACCGCAGCCGCCGCCTTTGTCCCCGACTATACCCCCGGGCAGGCCAATACGGTGGGCAACGCCCCCAATCATCTGTCAGACAACCGGGGCTATGTCGCCAAGCAGGGGGACTGGCTGTATTACGTGACGGGCAACGGTTACCGCTATCTGATGAAGATGAAAACGGACGGATCCAGCCAGCAGATGGTGGACCAGCACGAGTCGGGGCACATCTGCCTGAACGTGGTGGGCGACTGGATCTACTTCTGCGGCAACGGCCTGTGGCGCGTGCGCACCGACGGCAGCGGGAAAGAGCTGATGAGCACGCTCAACGCCTGGTTTTTATTTGTGGTGGGCGATACGGGGTACTTCGCCGTGGAAGGCATCGGGGATTATACCTTGTATAAGATCGATCTCATCACCGGGAAAACCTCTGTGCTGAAAAGCAGCGTCCAAAATCTCCGGTATATGGCGGTACAGAATGACACCCTGCTGTATATAGGCAATTTTGCCTTGTATGCGTTACAGCTGCGCACCGGCCAGGAGGAGCTTATCGCCGCACTTCCGGACGTCTGGTCCATTCTGCTGCAGGACAATACGCTGTATTACACCGCGGCAAACGGGCGGCTGTACGCGCTGGAGTATACGCGCTCCGACACCCCTGTGCCGCTGTTCACCGCTCCCCAAACGACTCTCATTTTTTACTCGCCCTATCAGAACGGTACCCTCGGCTTCTGGCCGGGCAGCGACGCCGTCGGCCGGCCATCTACCCAAACGCTGGCGGGGAAAACCGGTTCGTGGCCCTCTTCTATACAGGCCGATGTCGGGAAAGGCTTTTACACCTTCGACAACGAAAATGTGTACTTCTTTACCCAGGAACAGGTGTTTTGCCGGGCGCGGGCAGACGGAACCGATTTACACCGTCTATCCCAGTAAACAAACAAGGGCCTTCCATCCGATACGGATGGAAGGCCCTTGTGTATGCGTTTATACCGGGCGGAACCGGCATAGCCCCTTGGCTTCGAGCAGCTTGATGAACAGCCCGCCCTGCACGGAGCGGTTTTGAAACCCAACCTGCTGGGCGGTTACGGTGGAATACCAGTCGGTCATGGGCACCCGCGAGGGGGATTTATCATAGGCCAGCCACAGCGGATGGATCCAGTCCATAAACGCCTCGCGGCTGTCCGCCAGCGCGGCCGTCCAAACCAGCCAATCCGATTTGGTGTAATCGGCCCGGCTGTCGAGCGGCAGGCCGTACGGATTGCCATGCCGGGCATAGCCCGCCAGTTCGCCCGCTATCGCTTCGGGTGGAAACAGGCCGGTACCGAACAGCTTATCCCACACCACATTATATTTCATGCTGAAGGTACCGGGCTTATCGAACGCGAGGCGGAAGCTGCCATCCCCGTCCGCCGCCCGTTCCAGCCACGCCGCCGCCATCCCGCGTGCGGCCGTTTCATACCGGGCGCCCTCGCTATCTTCGCCCCACCGGCGGCAAAGATAGCCATAACCGGCCAGCCCCATAATGGCCTTGAGCGACAAATTGCAATTATGCGCCAGATGCCCGGCAAAATCATCGGTGCACAGCTGATCCTCCGGATCCAGCCCGTGCCGGAGAAGATATTCCGCCCAGGTCTGCAGCAAAGCGCGATGCTCCCCCGCAAAAGAGGCGTCGCCGTCCACGGCGGAAACGGCCGCCGCCATAATCAGCATGTTCCCGCACTCCTCCACCGGCATTTGCTGGCGGGGATCCACGCCGGCGCTGTATACCTGCCCGTTGAGGATCGGATAAAAGCCCACGTCGTGCGGTGCAAAATCAAAGGGCCATCGTCCGGAATTCGCATAGTGGAAAATGGGGCGCATCATCCCCTTGACCAGCTCGGTATTGTACAGCAGAAAAAGCGGCATAGAGGGATAGCTGACATCCACCGTTGCAGCGCAGCCGTTGCTGAAGCATTCCTTGGAAACAAACAGCAGATTCCCGTCGGGATCCACCGCCGTTTTATGGGCGGCGATCGCCTGCCGCATTGCCAGGCGGAGCAGATCGGCATATTCACGGCCGCCTGCCTGCTCCGCTTCCCGGACAAGCTGCTGATCCCATTCAGCGGCACGGCCCGCTACAGCGTCATATTCATCAAAGGCGCGGGCAATGACCGTTTCAATGGAAGTGCCGTCGGCGTTCCAGCAGGATTTGAGCGGCTGCCCGAAATAGGTCAGCGCATACACATCGTCATACGCCAGCACGATGAGCACATCCCGCTCCCCTGCCGTGGACAGGGCCGTCTGCGTGTATACCCAAGCCATATCGCCGAAATTGCCCTCCGGCATGCGGCCGGCCGTGCTCCGCCCGTTCGCCGACAGATAAAAATAGCCCCAGTCGATGCGCAGATCGTCCCCGCTTTTGCCCAAAACGGCCTGCTCCTGCCCGTACATCCGCACAGTCGCCACGCCGGGCGCCGCCTTCACCGCTTCGGTAATCACGGGGCACTGTCCCCGGTGATCGAGGCAGAACTGCTCCGAAGCCCGGACGGTCACCTCCACCACATGATCCCGGCCGTCCAACGACGCTATCTGCACATGCAGATAGGATGCCGGCCGGGACAGCAGCCCGATGTCGTCGGGAAACACCGGGGACAGGAAAGCCGCCGTCAGCTCCACGCCGGCGGCGCGGAATACATAAGTGGTGGAAAAGGCCGCCACCGCCACGGACAGCTGTTCCATCGGCTGCCAGCCGCCGGCGGCCGCGTCCCCCATAAAACACCAGGTATCGCCGTCTATGACCGCAAGGCCGGTGAGACACATATCCTTGCCGGTCCAGTGACGGGTTTCTCCTCCATTGAGGCGATCGTGCATGCTCCACACGCTGGTGTACGGATCCACCGTCACCAGCGGGTAAGCCGGCGCGCGCAATTTCATATCGTCTCTTCCTTTCTGTTTGGGATGGCGCTCTTGCAAGCCATTTCTAAATGTAATATACTATTACTAAAAGGGGATATGAAGAGGAAAAATCCGATAAAAGGTGTGAAAAACAAGTGAAGGAAGATATTCACTGCTTTCTGCCTCCCGAAACGGCCGTTCCCTTTGCGGTGGAGATGTGCGGCATTTCCTACTGCGACGGTTCCTATGCCATCGCCCGGGAGCATTCGCCCGTCTGCGTAGCGGAATACATTGTAAAGGGGACGGGTGTTGTCACACTGGAAGGCGTGACCGAAACCGCATCGGCGGGCGACATGTATATCCTGCCCCCCGGCAGCCGCCACGCCTACCACAGTGACAGCCGCCTGCCCTGGACCAAAATCTTTATCAACGCCTGGGGGCCGCTGGTCTCGGCGCTTCTCGACGCCTACGGGCTGACCGGACGCGCGGTGATACATGCCTGTCCGGTGGAATCGCTGTTCCGCGAATTGTTCGTCCTGACGGCCAATCCGGCGGATCCGGCCGTTCCCGCCCGCTGCGCGCTTAAATTTCATGAAATTCTAGCGGCTGCGGCCGCTGCGCAGGCAGGACACAGCGCGCCGCCCGACGATGCGGACCGACTAAAAGCACTTCTCGACGGCCATCCGGAACGCACCTTTTCCATTCGTGAGCTGGCGGCCCATATTTACCGGTCGGAGGATTATGTCATCAAGCTGTTCAAGCGGCGGTTCGGTCAGACACCGCACGCGTATCATCTGGACCGCAAAATTTGCCTGGCCCGCACGCTGCTTGCACAGTCCCGGCTGTCCGTGACGGCGATTGCCGCGCGTCTCGGCTACGATGACCCACAGTACTTTTCCCATGTTTTCCGCCGTCTGACCGGCGAATCTCCCTCGGCATACCGCAAAAAAACGCTCGGCGCCCCCGATGCGCCCGCAGCGGCAAGGGGGGCGATCGTATGATTTCCATCAAGCAGCGGCTGCAGGCCCTGGCCGAGCCGGACTACCGCGCCTTTCAGGCGGGGCTGCTGCCCGGCGTGGACAACCTGTTGGGGGTGCGGCTGCCTTCCCTGCGCCGGCTGGCGCGCGAACTGGCACGGGAGGAAGGGGTCGCCTGTCTGTCCCGCCTGACCGAAGACAGCTTTGAAGAAACCATGCTGCAGGGCATGGTAATCGGCTGTCTGCCCGACAGGCCGGAAACGGTTCTGCCCCTCGCGGCTTCCTTTGTACCAAAAATTACCAACTGGTCGCTGTGCGACAGCTTCTGCAGCGGGTTCAAGCTGGCTGCCCGCTGCCCCGGGATCGTATGGGATTTCGTGCTCCCCTATCTGTCATCGGAAGAAGAGTTCGCCGCCCGGTTCGGGGTCGTGATGCTGCTGTTTTATTATGTGGACAACGACCACATCGATCGGGTGCTGGAATTGCTCGGCACGGTAGAGCAGCCGGGGTATTACGCCCGCATGGCGGTTGCCTGGGCTCTCTCCGTCTGCTACGTCCGCTTTCCGGAAAAAACGCTTGCCTGGCTGGAGGAATGCCGGCTGGACGATTTCACGTATAACAAGGCGCTGCAGAAGGCGGTGGAATCCCGCTGCGTCACCCCCGCCCAGCGGGGACTGCTGCGCAGCAAAAAACGGAAAGCTATATAGCCTTCCGTTTTTTATATGCCTGCCAGAGACCGGCGCCGATGAGATACAGCACCACGGCACCCGATAGGCACGCGCCCGCCGTGAAACCGGGCGGCATGTAACGCAGAGTCACCGTGTGGGTGCCAGGGGTCAGCGGCACCGACAGCAGCGCGCCGAACACCGTCTGCGGCTCTGCTTTCTGCCCATCCACCCAAACACTCCAGCCGTCATCCGCCGGAATGGTCAGTAGCAGACGGCTGCGTGCCTCGGACACCGTAATGGTCCCGGTGAAATACGAATTGATGTACTCCTCGATCTGATAGGAGGCACGGCGCAGAGACAC
Source organism: uncultured Oscillospiraceae bacterium (assembly GCA_902478605.1). Taxonomy (GTDB): domain Bacteria; phylum Bacillota; class Clostridia; order Oscillospirales; family Acutalibacteraceae; genus UMGS856. Next base: position 26,493 of record CABSLQ010000020.1, on the reverse strand, counting down.
CACCGCTTCCTTCGTCGCCGTCATGTCCTCGTAGCAGAAGAGCGCCGCACTGTACTGGAGCGTGTCGCTGCGGGGGACCAGCCGCACCGTCACCAGCTCCCCTGGCGCAAACCGGCCGAGCGACACAATGCCATACCGCCAGATGGTAAAGTATTCGCTCAGGCGACGGTCGTTGACGTAGATATCCGCGCCGCGCAGAACGGCGTCGGGGAAATAGGCATACAGCGGTTCCTCCCGTTCCGCAAACAGGGTGTACTCCACATAGGCCTCCTGTGCATCGGCGTCCCGGGTATACCGGACGGCGCTGCCCTCCTCGGCGGCAGTCATGCCGGTCACATACTCGGTCACATTGGACGCGCGGACAAACAAATCGGCGCAGCCCCCCGTCATGGAGGAAAACAGCCCGTTCTGCAGGGCGAACAGGTCGTGGGTATCCATGTCCGCTTCGAGCACATCGTCGGCCACGGCGAAGCCCAGCGGGAGGGCATACGGATTTTCATACGCGGTTATTTCCCCTTCGGTGAACAGCTTTTCATAAACCGGATCGAGTTTACTCTTGGCCAGCTTATACTTTACCCCGAGCAGGCAGTCCACCGCAAAGGTGGATCCTTCCCAGTAGCAGGCCCAGTTCCCGTTGTTGCGGAAGCCGAGCTTGCCCAGAAAATTCTTGGTAAACATCTTTTCGGTGGAGCAGAAATGGGACAGGCCGTTGTAGGAAAAGAGCATGGGGTCATTGCGTCCCTTGTCGTTGGGGGTGCGGTGAAAGGTCTTTTCCAAGCGGTAAAAGCCGTCGTCCTGCTCCTTGATGGCATCCACTACCGGCTTGACCTCATCGACATAAGCGGGATAGGTCGTCACATTCGCGTAATTCATCTGAGACAGCACCTGCCGGCCGTTGCTGTACAGATTGGCGCCCTGCAGCAGGATCAGGGCCGCCGTGACGAACGCCGCGCAAAACCGGCGCACAGGCGGACGCATGCGGGCCGGGCGGCCCGCCCACAGCCGTAGAAGCACCGCGAGCAGCAAAATAAATCCGCCGAAAAGCGCCACGTCCTTCCAGATGCGCGCCACACGCAGCCAGTCATAATGCAGATAGCACATGACGGCCGCCAGCAGCAAAAACAGGCTCAGTGCAAACCCCAGATGCCGCAGCTTCAGTCCGCGGTGCATCTTGGAAAATCCACGGTATCCGAGATACAGCACGGTGAAGACAAACAAAAATGCCTGCCGCGAGGGAAAACCCACCGGGAAATTGAACGCATGCCATACCAGATACAGCGCCTGTATGGCGAAGCCGGCGAAGAGCAGCAAAAGCCATATCCCAGCCGCCAGCTTTTCCTGCTTACGAATACGCCGGTTGAAAAAGTACAGAATGAGCATCACCACGGCGAACAGGCCGCAGAAAATCATGGGCAGCGTGCTGCCCCACATATCCTGGGTCTGAAAGGTGCCGGTAAACAGCTTGGAGAAAAAGGCACCGGCGTCGAACCGCAGCTGCAGCGTCAGCTTGGACAGCGCATTCAGCGACTTGTCTCCGCCCGACAGCGACAAAAGCGACGGGAGCAGCGTCACCGCGGCCAGACCGCCCCCCAGCAGCGACGCCGTCCCAAACCGTAGCAGGAGCCGTCCCCGCGCCTTCCATCTCCTCCGCGGAGAACGGGGATGCACCGTCCATATCTGAAACAAAAAATACAGCACGGCGAATATGCAAATCATATACCCGATGTAATAATTTATAACTAAAATATAGGCCAGACTGAGGATATACAGCAGGCGCCGGCGGCGGGTTACCAGCCGGCGAATTCCCAGCAGCACGACGGGCAGGGCGATCATCCCGTCAAGCCAGATAATATTCTGCTGATAGGCGAACATATAGGTGGAAAGCGCATACCCCATCGAAAAAAGGAGCGCGCCGGGCAGGCTGCGTTCCCGGCGCTCAAGAGACAGAAAAACGGCACAGGTCAGACCGGCGCTTCCCACCTTGAGCAGTGTCAGAAACAGGATCCCAATGGGCAGGTCCATGGTGGAAAAGGGCAAAAGCACCAGGTTGAAGGGGCTGAGCAGGTAGTAAGCCGCAAAGCTCAGCATATCCCCGCCGAGGCTTTTGCTGAAGGTGTAGAAGAAATCGCCCCCGCTCGCCAGCGTGTCCTTGTAGTAGGCAAAAAAGCTGACGTACTGGCCGTCCATATCGGTGACCAGCAGGTTTTTGGTCCCGAAGGGGGCGATGCCGACGGCGGCAAACACCGCCAACAGCACCAGCATCGGCAGAACAAAGGCGACCATATACAAGCACGCGTACCCGACAGGCCGCGGCCATTTTCTTCTCGGTATGATTCTCATGCGGTTCCGCTCCGTTAATTTCGGATTTATTTTATACTATACCATATGCGAAGGACTTTGTACAATCCTTTCAAAAAACGGGGATCAGGAAAGGACCGTCGGCGCCTCGCAGGGAGGAAGCCGCTGCCGGGATGGCCGGATACAATTTGCGGATAGTTCTTGACAGTGCTTCGGCAGAGGATTACTATAAAATGTAGCTTTTCGCTTTTGTTTCTCAGCACTTGCATTTTGCTTTCGAAAGGATGGTACAGACCCATGAACAAAGCGGACCTTCTGCGCGTACTCGAACACAACCAGGGAATTCTCAACCTTATCCCTGTATTTGTTCCCCGGCGGTTCGGCAGCGCCGGACGGCGGCTGCGGCTGCACCCGGACGATTATTTTGCCCTGGGCACTCAGCGCGGCTCCATCAAGGAACGCTGGTTTTCCTCCATCATCTGCTGCATGAATGGCGAACTGGCCGCGCCCGACGAGGGACTCAGCTACGTCAATGTGAACGGCCGGCTGGAGGACAAGGTATCCCTCAAGGAATTTGTGGAAATGCTCGGCGCCGATCTGCTGGGCGACCGTATGATGGAGACGTACGGCACCTGGCCGATGTATTCGAAGTTTTTCGATTACGAGGGACCGCTTTTCCATCATCTGCACCTGGATTTTGAAGCCGCGGCGCGCGTGGGCCGCATCGGCAAGCCGGAGGCCTATTACTATCCGCCCCAGCTCAACAACTATGCCGGCACCTCCCCGTATACCTACTTCGGCTTTGCCCCCGACGTCAGCCGGGAAGAGGTGAAAGAGCGTCTCGCCGGCTTCACAGCAGAGGATACCCGCATCACCGAGCTGTCCCGCGCTTACCGCATTCAGCTGGGCACCGGCTGGTACACCGCTCCCGGTGTGGTGCACGCCCCCGGCTCCTACCTTACCTATGAGCCGCAGTGGAACAGCGACGTCAACTCGGTATATGAAAATGTGGTGGAAAACGAAATCTACCCCTATGACATGCTGGTGGAAAACTGCCCCGAAGACAAACAGCAGGATCTCGACTATGTCCTAAGCCTCATGGATTGGGAAAAGAACGTGGACCCCGCTTATCGCGAGCACTATTTCCGCCCGCCCGTGCTGTGCACCCAGGACGAAAACCACACCGAAAACTGGGTCGCCTACGGCAATCCGTATATCGCCGCCAAGGAGCTGACCGTCAACCCGGGCTGCGAGGCGGTCATCCGGGACGACACACCGTACGGCTGCATTCTGGTGCAGGGCCACGGCTCCCTCAACGGGCAGCCGGCAGAGGCCGCCTGCATGCTGCGCTTCGGGCAGATGAGCCGCGACGAGTTCTTTGTGTCCTACGACGCGGCAAGCAAGGGCGTGCGCGTACGCAATGACAGCCCTTGTGAGCCGCTTGTCATGCTCAAGCACTTCCCCTACTATCCGGGCGTGCCGGACAAGGCGTAAGGGGTGCCGTCCATGGGCAATCGTTTAACCGTATACGAAAAAGCCATGCCCGACTCCCTGTCGTGGCGCGAGCGGCTTGAAGCGGCGGGCGAAGCGGGCTTTGACGCACTCGAACTGAGCATTGACGAAAGCGACAGGCGGCTTGCCCGCCTCGATTGGAGCCGGGAGCAGCGGCAGGCGCTGTTTATCCTGTCCCGCGAAACAGGTATTCCCATCCAGTCCATTTGTCTGAGCGCTCACCGTAAATATCCGCTGGGCAGCGAGGACGATGCCGTTGTGCGCCGCGGACTGGAGATTCTGGAAAAGGCGGTGCGTCTGTCCTGCGATCTCGGGGTGCGGTTTATTCAGCTAGCGGGCTACGACGTGTATTATGAGCCGTCCACCCCCTGTACGGCGGCACGCTTTGCCGACAATCTGCGCCGGGCGGTGGATACGGCGGCCTCCTGGGGGGTGCTGCTCGGCTTTGAGACGATGGAAACCCCTTTTATGAACACCACCGAAAAGGCGATGGCCTATGTGAAGGCGGTGCGCTCCCCTTATCTCCAGGTTTACCCTGACGTGGGCAACGTCACCAATGCCGTATCCGATGCGGCGGCTGACCTGCGCGCCGGGGAAGGGCACATCTTCGCCGCTCACCTCAAGGAAACCCGCCCCGGTGTGTTCCGAGACCTGCATTTTGGGGAAGGTCATGTAGATTTCGGCCGGGTGACGGCCGAGCTCAAGCGGCAGGGCGTGCGGCTGTATACCGCCGAATTCTGGTATCATGCGGGCGACGACTGGAGGACAGAGCTGCGTAAAGCGCACGACTTTCTGCGGCCCTTTTTAAAGGAGGACTGATCCATGCGCTATTTGCTGGGAATTGACAATGGCGGCACCCGCATCAAGGCGGCCGTGTTCGACCAGAGCGGGCGGGAGGTGGCCGTGGCCGCCGAAGACACGCCGCTCCTCATCCCGCAGCCGGGGTATCAGGAACGCGACATGCAGGCGCTGTGGGAGGCCAACGCCCGCTGCATCCGTGAGGCGATCCGCAAAACGGGTGTGGACGCAGACGCCATCGCAGCGGTGGGCTGTGCCGGGCACGGCAAGGGTCTGTATCTGTGGGGGAAAGACGACCGCCCGGTCGGCCGCGGCATCGCCTCCACCGATTCCCGCGCCGCGGCCGTGGTGGCCCGGTGGGAAGCGGACGGCACCGTCAAAGCGGCCCGGGAGCGGACGCTGCAGCCGGTCTCCGCGTGCCAGCCTGTGGCGCTGCTCGCCTGGATGAAAGAACAGGAGCCCGCACGGTTCGCCAATATTCGGTGGATCTTCTCCTGCAAGGACTATATCCGCTTCCGGCTGACCGGCCGGGCGCTGGCCGAGCGGACCGACTGCTCGGGCACCTGCCTGATGAATCTGCTCACCCGGGAATATGATCGGGAGCTGCTGCGGCTGTTCGGTCTGGAAGAGCTATTCGATTGTCTGGCACCGCTTTGCCGTTCGGATGAGCCGTGCGGCACTGTTACGGAAGCCGCCGCGGCACTCACCGGGCTGAAAGCGGGCACGCCGGTCTGCGGCGGCATGTTCGACATCGATGCTTGCGCCGTGGCCATGGACGTAACCACGCCCGACCGTCTGTGCACCATCGCGGGCACCTGGAGCATCAACGAATACCCTGCGCCCGCGCCGGTGCGAGCCGACACCTCGACGCGCAATTCCCTTTTCTGCCTGCCCGATACATATCTCATCGAAGAAAGCAGCGCCACCTCGGCGGGCAACCTCGACTGGTATCTTGCCACTTTCATGAAGTGGGAAAAAGAGGAAGCCAAACGGGAAAGCCGGCGGTTTTACGACGAGGTGGACCGCCTGGTGGACGATCTCCCTCCGGAGGATTCGGACGTGCTCTTTCTCCCCTTCCTGTACGGCACCAACGTGGATGGCTGTGACCGCGCCGCCTTCGTGGGTATGACTAACGCCTGCACACAGGCGCACATGCTGCGTGCCGTTTTTGAAGGCGTGGTATTTTCCCACCTGTATCACATTGAAAAACTGCTGGCCTTCCGCGAGCCGCCGGCGACCGTCCGTTTGGCAGGCGGGGCAGCCAACTCGGCGGTGTGGACCCAGATGTTTGCCGACGCGCTCGGCCTGCCCATCGAGGTAGTTGGGGACAAGGAGCTGGGTGCCAAGGGGGCGGCGATGGCGGCGGCTGTAGCGGCCGGCCTGTACGCCGATTACCGCGCGGCGGCGGACGCCATGGTGGGCGTGCAGCGCACGGTCTATCCCCGTATGGACAAGCACAAAACATATATGAAAAAATTTGCTGCGTATAAACATCTGCTGAAAGCATTAGGAGGAACCCCATGCTCGAACAATTGAAACAGGCGGTATTTGAAGCCAATAGGAAGCTGCCCGCTTACGGGCTGGTCACTTTTACCTGGGGGAATGCCTCGGGCATCGACCGGGAAAAGGGACTGGTGGTCATCAAGCCCTCCGGCGTGGAATATGACACGATGACGGCGGAGGATATGGTGGTGGTGGACCTGCATACCGGCGAACGGGTGGAGGGGCGGTATAAGCCCTCCTCCGACCTGCCCACCCATCTGGAGCTGTACCGGCATTTTGCGGCAATTGGCGGCGTGGTGCACACCCATTCCCGCTGGGCGACCGCCTGGGCGCAGGCCGGGCGGGATATCCCCGCCTACGGCACCACCCACGGCGACTACTTCTACGGTCCCATACCCTGCACGGCGCGCATGACGCCCCAGGCCATCGCAGACGAGTACGAACGCAACACCGGCCGCATCATCGTGGACACCTTTGCGGGCAAGGATCCGACCCAGATGCCCGCCGTCCTGGTGCACAGCCATGGTCCCTTCACCTGGGGTAAGGACGCCGCCGACGCGGTGCACAACGCCAAGGTGCTGGAGGAGCTGGCCATGATGGCCGTTTTCACCGAACAGCTGGGCAACACCCAGCCGATGCAGCCCGAGCTGCTCAACAAGCATTTCCTGCGCAAGCATGGGCCGGGCGCCTATTACGGGCAATAACACGGGAAGCCGATTCGCATAAAAAAGGACCCGCTGCAGAAGGGAGCGTTCTGCAGCGGGTCCTTTTCAGTCATTGGCTTCGCCGAGAAGCGACAGCGTGCGGGCGGCAAGCTGCTCCGGCGTAACGCGCGGATAACCGTCGATGGCCGTGATCAGCCCCTGGGAAAAGGGTTCTGTCCACCGGGCCGCGATTCCCTGCGTCCCCCGGAACATGCCGAGAATTGAACCGACCGTCGCTCCGTTGCAGTCGGTATCGAAGCCGGTCTGTACCGCGAGGCAGATGGATTTTTCAAAATCTCCGCAGCCGCACAGCAGGGCGGCCGTCACAATCATGGCGTTGGAAATGGTATGGCACCAATGGTGAATGTTGCGCTCGTCATACAGCGTATGAATTTTATCGAAAAGCATCTGCGCCTCCAGCCCCTCGCGGTGCCAGCTGCACACCTGATCGAGCGCACAGCGCAGGCGGCAGGCGGTGGGGATCTGCCCCATCCCGGCCTGTATCACCGTTTCCATATCGGAGCATACCGCGGCGGCGGCAATCAGGGCGGCAACGTACATTGCGCCATAAATGCCGTTTTTCACATGTGAAATGCAGGCGTCCCGCCATGCCATAGCGGCCGCTTTTTCCGGATCTCCCGGATTTAAATACCCATAAAAATCCGCCCGGATCTGGGCGCCGATCCATTCGCGGTAGGGATTGTCGTGCCGGGCTGTTTCCGGGGCGGTCAGGCCGGTCGCCGCATTGCGGTAGGCTACCCGCTCGGCCGTACAGGTGGACAGCATGGGGAGCCAGCGCAGCCAGCCCTCCAGCACGTCGTTCGGGCAAAAGCCCTCCCCATATTCCTCCACCATGCGGAGGGCAAACACGGTATAATTCGTATCGTCGTCTGCCGGCGCCAAGCCGCCCAGCGTATCCGCCCAGCAGCTTCCCGGGTCGAGAGAAAGCCTTTGGATAAGCGCGTCGGGCATTTCCTCCCGCATAATATAGCGCGTCATGGGATAGTTGGCCGTTTCCTTGAGAATGGACAGTATGCGATTGCGGTGAAAGCCTTCCACTGGCTTGCCCAGCAGGCAGCCCGCGATGCGCCCCCGCCAGGCGCCCAGTACGCGATCCGGCAGCTCCGCCTTTTTTACGGCGGGCAGGACGGGCCGCACCGACGGGCGTTCTTCCAAAATGGCGGACAGCGCGTCGGGCTCCCGAAAGGCGTAATCCGCACGCTGCGGCCTGTTATGCAACAGCCGCGCCAGCTCCTCGGCCGCGCGCAGCGGGAACCCGGAGGTTGCGGCCGCCTGCTGGCAAAGCGCCTTCAGCCCAGCGACGTCCAGCCCTTCGTCCAGACATTGCTGCCATTCCACCTCCAATTCGGGGGCAAACGCAATCCAGGGTTGTTTTTCCAGCATCGTTATCGGCTCCTTTCTTGCAAAATCAACTCTCTTTCTTTATAATAATAGAGAAGATCAGGCCGTTCCAGTGAAAAAGGAGCCAAAACTATGCAAAAACAACTTTTCTCTGCCGCCATACCGGCCGACGTACCACTGGCAGCGGATTTTCCTTTCTCGGCAGGCTACCATACCCAGCTTTACGCTTCCCTGCGCGATCTGCATGTGCACAGCCACGCCGAAATCGGCCTGTGTCTGGAGGGCAGCGGGGTCTTTTTTATCGGCGAGCGCGTCTATCCCTTTCAGAAGGGGGACGTATCTTTCGTCGCCTCGGGCACCCCGCACATTGCGCAAAGCGATGCGGCATCTCCCAGCCGCTGGTGGTTTCTATCCTATCGCCAGTCCTTCTTTTCAAAAGAAGAGGAGAGACGGGATGGCGTCCTGCGGGACGAGGACTGCCGCGCATTGCTGGAGCTCATGCGGCATGAAGCGGACCGACCGGACGACGGGAGCCGTCCAATCTGCACGGCATTGCTGCAGGCAGGGCTGCGCATGCTGGCCCGGGCGGCCAACGCCGCCGAGGCCCTGCGGGAAAGCGCTGAGCTTAACGCCGTGCTCCCCGCGCTGCAGTATATGGCCCGATATTATGCGCAGCCGCTGACCGCACCGCAACTCGCCGCGCTGTGCCACGTGAGCGAAAGCTATTTCCGGGTTCTGTTTCGGGAAAGCGTGGGAACCACCCCGCTCGCCTGGCTGACGCGTATGCGCATGCTCGCGGCAGCCGAGGCCCTCCGGGAAAGCGACAAGCCCATTGCCGCCATCGCCGCGGATACTGGATACGCGGATCTCTCCGCATTCAACCGACAGTTCAAGCGTTTTTACGGGTTGGCGCCGCGGGACTACCGAAAAGGATAAGCCGCTCCGGGCCTATTCTTCCTCTGCCGCCGCTGAAAAGCGGCGGAACAGCGCCGCCGTCGCGCCCGTCATGACGGCGAACATAACCAGCAGGAAATACGGGAAAAGATGCACGCCGAAGGCATGCACAACCCGGCCGAAAAGGAGCGGCGCCAGCAGGATGCTGATATAGGAAAAACCCATCTGCACGCCGATCATGGACTGGGAGACGTCGCGGCCGAACACCCGGGGGATCAGGTGGGTCATGTTCGGAAACAGCGGGCCGTTGCCAAAGCCCACAAAGAACAGGCCCATGCCCGCTATCCCATAGGAGAGCGGCAGCGCAATCGTCACAATGGCGGCCAGCGTGATGCACTGCCCGGTGACGATGATGGTTTTGCCGGCCAGCTTGCCCGCCACGATGCCCGAAACAAACCGGCCGAGAGCCAGCCCGACATAGTAAAAGGTCAGGATGGCTGCCGCCCGGTCAGCGGCAATCCCTTTGGTGCCGGCCAGAAAGGTAGCCCCCCAAACCAGGCAGATCGCCTCAATGGCACAGGATCCCATCAGCACACCGACGCAGGACAGAGCATGCCGGCGCCGAAGCGATTCCCGGATGGTGAGCACCCGGTTCTGTGTTTCCTGCGCCGTCTGAGAGGATACGAACTTTTTCCATAACGGGGTGGAAACCAGCAGCAGCAGGGCGATGCCTGCCTGTATCAGAAAAACCACGCGGTAGCCGCGGCGCCAATCGCCATTGTCGGCCAGGGCAAGCGACATCAAATAGGGACTGAGCGACACCCCTACGCCGTAAAAGCAGTGCAGGAAATTGATGTGCCGCGCCCGGTAATGCAGCGCCACATAGTTGTTGAGCGCCGTATCCACCGAACCGGCGCCCAGCCCCAAGGGAATCGCCAGCAGGCAAAAGCCGAGCATGCCCTTCGAAAAGGAAAAGCACAGCAGCGCGGCCGCCGTCATGAAGGTGCTGACGGTGGCCACCGCCGCCGTACCAAACCGCTTCAGCACCCGGCCGCTCATAAAGCTGGATAAAATGGTGCCACAGGAGGTCAGCATGGAAATATAGCTCGCATTGGAAACCGGAAGGTCCAAATCCGGATAAATGGCAGGCCAGGCTGCCCCCAGAATGGAATCGGGAATGCCCAGACCGATATAAGCCATGAAAATCACGATCAATAACAGCGTCATCATTACCGTATCCCTGCCTGCTCTTCCTTTTCTGCCGCCGCCCCTGTATGGAAAAGCACTTGCCGTGCGGCCGCGGCATCTGCCAATCCGTTCTCTCTCCGTCTTGGCTTTCCTACTTCTGCACATTATACTCCAAAAGGGCCGGGATGCAAAGCCTTGTTTTCGGGTCTGCCCGTGCCGACGGCATGGATCCCGCCGTCAAGGCTCTTGAGGTTCTGGATATTAAAACAAATTTTATGCAAATGCCATCGTCAAAATGCGGCGCAAGGGAGGTCTTACGAAATAGAAGAAAACAGGAGAAAGGAGCAAGTGAAAATGAGCATACGGTGTCCTCAATGCGGCCGGGAACTATCGGCGGACGCCAAGTTCTGTCTGGACTGCGGGGCAAGGATACTGCCGGTGAAAACCATTTGTCCCTGTTGCGGGAAGGAGATTCCCCGCGGCCGGCTCTGTCTGCATTGTGGATATAGGCTGACCGAATCCTGTCCCTTTTGTGGCGCGGAGTTGCTGGGAAAGGAAAACTTCTGCCCGGAGTGCGGAAAAGAAATAAAAGGAGTGGAAAACGGTCATGCGGTATTTTTGTAAATCCTGTGGAAATGCCTTTGAGGCCGAGCCGGCCGGGCAAACGGTTTATTGTTCCAAATGCGGCGCCCCACAGCCTGCGCATTCGTCTGCGACCCGTAAAAAACCAATTATATGGCTGGCGCTGATAGCGGTGCCGGTTATCTTGTTTCTGATCGGCGGAACCGTCATCGTTTTTAAGCTCCTCCCGACTCTTTTGACAGGGAACGGCCTGAACGGCGGGCAGGAAAAGGCTCTCAGCCTTGAGCAGTTATATCAAAAGGCATTCGATGAGCATTACAGCAAAGAAGCCAGTATACAGGAATGGACAAAATTTGCGGAAATATCCGGCCAGCAGTGGAATGAGGAAACGCTGGACGAATTGGTTGCGTGCTACGACCGGTTTATCAAAGGCTACGGCCAGGAGTTTCAAAATTTCAACAACATTTTAGACCGCTTGGACGAAAAGGCGCAAACGGAAACGGCCGCGGAGGATGAAGGCTTATATGCGGCGCTCCAATCCTACGTTTCACAACTGGATAAAGTCCTTACCGCTACAAAGGAGGCGCGAAAAAAACTGATAGAGTACAAACAAAGCATGCAGGGAATGGCTATCCTGGAACAGAACGGCTATTCCGACAATTTGGGCTGGGGGGCCGCCGCCAACTATCAACTCATCCAGGAACATAACCGCTTATGCGAGAAGGCCGCATCTCTTATGGATTCTCTCGCGTTGCCCTATCAAAATATCCGGGAAGCCTATTCGGCCGATACCCCATGATGCCGGAGAAACCGGCGGATACGGAAACGGCAGGCGGGCGGGACCTCGCCTGCCTCCTTTGCGCGTTGACAGCGCAGGGAAAATCCCGTATGATAGGAAATAGAAATACCGTCGAAAAGTGCAGAAGGCCGTGGAGCCCGCACGGCCTGCGGCTTTTGACACAGCCCGTGCATACTTTTCATGCCAAGCGGCGTCCTGTACAAAAACCACACCCTCTATCCTCGTTCTGCCCCGTCCACGCTGCCGGCCGGAAGGCCGGAGCGGGCTGTGTTTTGTGCCGCTTTTCGCGGCTTTCCATGCTTACCCGTGAATTTTGCCTTTGCCGGAGGACGACATGGAACATACCCAACCGGACAACCAACTGGTTTCCGCCTACAGCCTAACCGAGAAACCGGCTATCGAATTGGAAACCGTACAGAAGGCCATGCAGGGGGACAAGGAGGCCTTTTCCGCCCTGTTCATGCAGACCTACCGCACCATGTTCCTGGTGGTGCGCCGCTTTTTGGCACGGGACGAGGACATCTACGACGCCTTGCAGAACGGCTATACCAAGGCCTATAAATACCTGCCCCGGCTCCAGGCGCCGGAGGCCTTCCTCACCTGGCTCAAAAAGACGATGGAGAACGCGGCCCGGGATATCCGCGCCGATATCACCGGCTGGGAAACAGCTTACGAGGATATGGCGGAGTTTGCCGACGAGCTGACGGCGGATGACACGGAAGCCTCTGAGCGCCGGGCGGATATTCAGGAAGTCCTGGATAAGCTGGAACCTCGGCAGGCGGAAGTACTGACGCTGCACTACTATGACGGCATGAAGCTGTCGGAAATTGCCAGGCTGCTGGACGAGCCGCAAAGCACAGTGCGCAGCCGGTTCGCCCAGGCCAAAAAGACGCTGGTGGAACAGCTCAAGGTCAAAGGCATCGACAAATCGCTGTACAGCGGCAGTGTGTCTGCCATGATTGCCGTGTGCCTGCGTTCTCTCATTGGCACCGATGTTCTCAGCGCGGCCACCGCCCAGCAGATGCTGGACGATATTATGGGCGGCCGTCAGGGGCGATTGGGTGCGGCCGCCTACAAGCTGCTGGAAGCCCGGCGCAACCGGGCGATTCTCCGGGCGGTATCCCTGCTCATGGCACTGACCGCCGCCGTCTCCTGCATCACGGTGGCGTTGCTCAACGGCTTCCCGTGGAAGTGGTTTTCCACACTTCCCGCAATCGGGCAATCGGGACGGCCGACGGATCAACCGAATACCGCAGTTAGCTTCGGATGGAGTACCTCTCCTGCTTCCAGCGACGCTGATATGGAAAACACAACCACAGACGGCACTACAAAGCCATCCATTTCAGAAAAAACCACCGAGACGAAACAGACAACGTCCACGGTCTCTACTTCGTCCGGCCCCGATATGACGGAATCCTCATCTTCTGACTTTGAATCTGCCACGACCTCAACAACCGCACCATCTGCCGCCTTTGTCCCGGATTACCGGCCCGGCAAGGCCAACACGGAAATGCGCAACCCCGCCTGGCGGGCCACGGGAACAGAGTACCTGGACTGGCAGGACGAATGGGTATACTGCTTCAAAGGCGTCAGTCAGGGCTACAAATTCCGTCGGGACGGTACCGGAAGCAAAATACCGATTCAGGTGCCTGACGGCATGGTGGCTCCAATGGTATGGGGGGACTGGATCTACTATGTGCTGGACGGCCATAAGGCATTAAAAAGAGTACGAACCGATGGGGCGGTCGTCGAAACGTTGGCAGAGGTATCCGGACGGCAGGAGATACACGGGTTTACCATGCAGGGGGATCAACTGTTTTATGCGGTATGGCAGATCGATTCCTTCGGCGTACTCCGTTATGCGTACCATTCCTATTCGCCGGCAACCGGGGAGGATAAACTTCTCTCGCTTAACGGGGATTTTGGGTTCTATGGTTACGTCCCTATAGGGGACTGGTTTTTCGATCCGAATAACTACTGCGCCTATACTTTTGGCCGCGACGAGATAAATATTGCGAAACTGCGCACAGAGAACGAGGGGATAGAAGCCGGAAACGACTGGGAAGAAATACGGACGATAAACCTCGGATACTTCCCCGTTCATATGCTGGAGGACAAGCTCTATACGCCCACCGGCCACTACATCGATTTTTCCGGAGAAACGCCGCGGGTGTATCAGGTTATTTCTTTCGATGGATCGGCTATTAAGGAAGGAACCGGCTTTCAGGTGGAGTTTGTAGATGAAACCAGCGGCCGCCTGGCCGTGACCCTGTACGACGAATCCGGCATCTATCCCGAATCCATGCGGTGGTATTCGGAGAAAGACGGATGGGGAGAGGAATTACCCAAGGCCCTGATACGTAATTCCCAATATCAGACCTATCAGACCAGCGGAGACGGGTATATTTTCACCACCATGGAGGACGGCACTTGGTTCTCCTGTAAAATGGACGGCTCCGATTACACCGAATATGCATTTTAGTGCTGCCGCCAAAGGTTGTACATACTCCCCACGCCAAGCGGCGTCCGCACAGTCCAACCACATACATACAGCCCGCCCCGCCCTCTATGCCGATAGTACCGGCATAGGGGACGAGGCATGCTGTGTTATACGCCGCTCAGGGACAGCATCATCCGGTTGCTGAGCACGGCTGACGAGCAGAGCATGAACCTGATTTACAACTTTGCGCAGAACCTGTCGAAGAGCAAACCGGCGGAGACGTGAATATCGTACACAGCGGTGCATGGACAACACGACGAGCAATAAAGGCAGGAGCGGGCGCCATGGAAAACCATGTGGGCCCGCTCGCTTCTCTGCGTATCTTTCGGCAGCTTTTGGCGACAACAACGACCAAATAACGACCAAAATCCATCATACAAAAAGATGCCCTACTTCGATACGGGCTTCTCGGTGAGAAAAAGAAAAACCTGCGGTGCGCGACATGCTCACCGCAGGTGTGTGTTTGGGGTACAAAAAGATACCCGTTGATGGTCGAGCCGCACAATAAAAAAGCAGCCGGCAACTCATCACGAATTGCCGACCGCAGGTCTGGAGCGGGAAACGGGATTCGAACCCGCGACATTCAGCTTGGGAAGCTGACGCTCTACCACTGAACTACTCCCGCATATAAAGAATATAAGGTAAAGTATAAACCGCTGGATGTACTATAGCACACCGTCACCAAAAAATCAAGAGCCAGGGACTGCTTTTAAAACCCATTTTTTGAAAAATTACTTTTTTCCCTTCCAAAAACCCCGGAGAATAGGAAACGGCATCCCACGCAAACTAAAGAAGACGAATGGATTTCGTCAAATTTTTGCGGAGGTGAACCGACCAGTGAGCCCGAAGGAATTGCTGTATATAGAAGATGCCATGGGACACGCCAAATTTATGCAGACCAAATGCCAGGAAACGGCGCAGCAGCTGCAGGACGCCGAGCTGAAAAACTGCGTGCAGCAGATGGCAGCCAAACAGCAGGAACTGTTTAACCAGTTTTTCGGATTGGTTTAAGGGACGGAGGGAACAACGATGGATGATAAGTGCTTGATGGAAAACCTGCTGCTCGTGGAAAAAGGCGCGTGTGACCTGTATATGCACGGGACAATCGAATCCAACACAGCCAATGTCCGTGCGGCTTTCAGCAAGGCGCTGACCGACAGCTTGTGCTTACAGGATGATCTGTATAAGAAGATGGCGGCCAAAGGCTGGTATCCGACTGAACAGGCGGAACAGCAGAAGATTCAGCAGGTAAAGCAGAAATTCGCCGCGCAATAAATGCGAAAAATACCGCTTACAAGGGTTAATCCCTGTAAGCGGTATTTGTTATTGCAGCAATTCCCGCGCGGCAGCGGTCAGCCGTTCGGTCATGGAATCGGCCGCGCCGATATCCGCGCCGGTGGCGGTCACATACACTTTGATTTTTGGTTCGGTTCCGGAGGGACGCACCACCAGTCCGGCGCCGCCCTCCAGTGCAAAGGCCAGCACGTTGGATTTCGGCAGATACAGCGTTTCCTCACGGCCCGACTGCACATCCCGGCGGATAGAACGCAGGTAATCCGCTATACGCACCACCCGCAGGCCGGCGATATCCGCGGGCGGGTTTTCCCGCAGCGATTCCATGAGCTGCTGCATGGCCACCATGCCCTGCTCGCCCTCGAACGCGGTGTTGATGAGCGCATGCCGGTAGACGCCGTGCTCCGCATACAAATCGTCCAGCACATCGAGAAGGGACTGGCCTTTTTCTTTATAATACGCTGCCATCTCGCAGACCAGCATGGAGGCCACCACGCCGTCCTTGTCCCGGACATAGGTACCCGCCAGATACCCATAGCTTTCCTCAAATCCAAAGATATACCGCTCCGGATGCCCCTCTTTTTCAAGCAGGCCGATTTGTTCGCCGATATATTTGAAGCCGGTGAGCACTTCAATAAGCTGGCATCCGTATTTCTCCGCAATGCGGGCGGCCAGATCGGAGGTCACGATGGTCTTGACCACCACCGGATCCGCGGGAAGCGTTCCCTTTTCCGACCGGCAGGACAGAATATAATGGAGCAGTAGGCAGCCCACTTCATTCCCTGTCATGAGGGTATAGTCGCTGCCGTCCTTCACCGCGATCCCCACCCGATCGCAATCGGGATCGGTTGCCAGCAGTAAATCGGGCTGCGCCGTTTCGGCCAGCTTAAGCGCGCAGGCAAAGGCCTCCCGGATCTCCGGATTGGGATACGGGGCAGTGGGGAACCGGCCGTCGGGCAGCTCCTGCTCGGGCACGACGGTCACCTGCTGCACGCCGATGCGGGCGAGGATTTGGCGCACCGGCTTGTTCCCTGTGCCGTTGAGCGGCGTATACACGACGTGCAGCGGCACGCGCGCGCAAATGCCGGGGTTCACCTGCTGCTGGGCGACCCGGTCGAGGAATGCCTCGAGCAGTTCGTCGCCTATGACCCGGATCAGCCCCTGCGTCACCGCTTCGTCATAATCCGCGACCGTGACGTCGTCGAACACATCGATTTTCCGGATGTGCGCGGTGACGTCTCCGGCATCCGCATCGGTCATCTGGCAGCCGTCCGGGCCGTAGCATTTATAGCCGTTGTATTTCGCCGGGTTATGGCTGGCCGTCACCATAATACCCGCCTGACAATGCAGCTCGCGCACGGCAAAGGAAAGCACCGGCGTGGGCTCAAGCTCCGGAAAGATATAAACGGTGATGCCGCTTGCCGCCAGCGTGCGGGCCGCCTCTCTGGCAAAGCGATCCGATTTGATGCGCGAATCGTAGGAAATGGCCACCGCCGCTTGTGTATACTTGGCTTTCAGGTAATTGGCAAGCCCCTGCGTTGCCTTGCGCACCGTGTAAATGTTCATCCGGTTGCTGCCCGCGCCGATAACGCCGCGCAGGCCGCCCGTGCCAAATTCCAGTTCCCGGTAAAAGCGATCGTTTATCTCCTCTTCGTTATCGGCCACGCTTTCGAGTTCCGCGCGCAGATCGGCATCCTCGACGGCGTGCGTAAGCCAACGCTTGTACATCTGTTCAAGCTCGCGATTCATTTGCAACATCCTTTCCCACACAAACGGACCGCATTGCCGCAGCCCTACTCTTTTTATACCATTTTTACCCTGAAATTGCAAGATAATCCCTTCGACACGATCGGTATGCCTGTTTTGCATGCAACAATTCTCCCCCCAAGCGGCACGTAATAAGAGAGTGAGAAAATACCGGCGTAAAGCCGGTCTGCAAGGAGGGGTTGAAAATTGCATTCTATAAACCGTGTCGTCCGGTTATCTCTGCCGTTCTGGCTGGTGCCAGCGGCCTTTTTGGTATACGCGCCGCTCAACGCGGCCTTTTTTGTAAAGTGGCTGGGCTGCTCCTGTCCGATACTGAATGCGCAGGGGGAGCTGGTTCCGCGTCTTTTCAATGCCAACGATTTGACCCGACTGGTTGCCGGGCTGCTTGCAGCGGCGGCATTGGTGGCGGCGGCGCGCAATCTGCGCCGCCTGTCCGACGGGAAAAGCCGCCTGCTGTATGCCCTTGCCTGCCTGGCCGTCGTACTGCCGGCGGCCTACCTGTTTGTGACGCTGCAATACTGGAGATAGGCCGGCTCAGGCGCGTCCTTTGTCCCGCAGCATAAAGGTGCCGAAAAAGAGGACAGCCGCCACCAGCACGATGGTCGGCCCGGCCGCCACGGCGTTGAAGTAGGAGAGCAGCAGGCCGAGCACACCCGAGAACAGCCCAAAAATCAGGGCCAGCAGATGGTAGCTGCGCATGCTGCCCGCCACATTGCGGGCAGCCGCGGCCGGCAGAATCAGCATCGCATTGATGATGAGCAGCCCCACCCACTGGATCGCCATCATGACCACCACCGCGATAATCACCACAAACAGGTTATCGAGCCAGCCCACCGGTATCCCCTTGCTGCGGGCCAGCGAGGGGCTGATGCTCACCGCGTGCAGCTGGTTGAAGCACAGCAGCCAGACAACGGCGACCACCGCCAGCGTTATCGCCAGCGCCAGCAGCTCCTGCTTTGTGATGCTCAGGATGTCCCCGATGAGCAGACTTTGGTATTGGGAGAAGGCCCCGCCCCTTGACAGCAGCACCAGGCCCAGCGCCACACCGCAGGAGGAAAAAACACCGATGACGGTGTCGGTCGAGGACAGGCGGGAGTGGCGGATACGGTTCATCAGCAGGGCGAACAGGACGGCGAACACCACCATAATCGCGTTGTACCGGGTCATGCCCAGTAGAACGCCGATGCCCACGCCGGTCAGCGCCGAATGACCCAGCGCGTCCGAGAAAAAGGCCATGCCGTTATTCACCACCATCGTGCCAAGCAGCGCGAACAGCGGCATAATGAGCAGTACCGCAAACAGCGCATACCGCATAAAATCATACTGCCACCAGCCGAACAGTGTTTCCATAGCTCCTCCATCAACAATCCGTATCATTTTCTAATACATAACAAATCGGATTATTTTGCGGTCGGGAAAGCGGTGTGAAAGGCCGGGGAAGCGAAGACTTCCTCCGGTGTCCCGACGGCCTGCACCGCCTTGTCCAGCAACAGCACCCGATCCGCATGGGCGCGCACATAGGCGAGATCGTGCGAAATGAGCAGGATTACCATATCGTCGGTTGCCCGCAGGCGGTCGATCTGCTCATAAAAAAGCTGCAGGCCGGCGTTGTCCACGCCCGAAACCGGCTCGTCCAGAATGAGCAGGTCGGGCTGCGGCATAGTGGCGACGGCGAGCAGGACACGCTGCAGTTCGCCCCCCGACAGGCGTCCCACCTGCCGGTCAAGCAGACGATCGGCGGCGAACCGGGCAAAATGCTTTTCCAGTGCGGCGACCGTTTTTTTGCGCGGCGGAAGAAACGAGGGAAAGCGCGAGGTAAAAGCAAGCGCCATATCCAGCACCGTCGCGGGCGAGCCTTCGTCCACGTCGAGCGACTGCGGCACATACCCGATGCGGGGGGCGCCCGTCGGCCGGCGACCGTCGTGGCCGCTGAATTCCACCGAGCCGGTGTGCGGGATTTCACCGAGGATCGCTTTAAACAGGGTGGATTTACCCGCGCCGTTGCGTCCCACCACGGCGGTCAGCTCGCCGCAGTGTGCGTGCAGGCTTACGTTGTCCACCAGTACGCGGTCCCCCGCCTTGACCGTGATGTTCTGTATTTTCAGGCAATGCAGTCCGCAGCCGCTCATGCGTTCGCCTCCCCTTCTTCCCCCTGCAGCACCTGCAGATTGTAGGCCATGGCGTCCAGCCAGGCGTCCTTATCCTCCTGCCCGGACACGCCGGTGCGCAGCACGAGAACGCGGCTTTGCTGCGCACTGCTGCCGACATAAGCGTATTCCACCGGGTATTGATCGTCATACAGCAGCAAAACGCGGCCCGCGGCGGCGGCTTGCCGTTCCGCCTGCTCCAGCGCGGAGGCGGACACGCCCCCCTCTTCCCCCATGGAAAGGGCCGCCACCGTCTGCAGTCCCCAATCCTCCGCCATATAAGCGAGGGAATCATGAAAGGTGATGCACGCCGTATACGGCAGATCCGCCACCGTCTGCCGCAGGCGATCCCCCATTTCTTCGATCGCCGCCAGATACCGGGCGGCGTTTTCCGTATACCGGGCGGCATTGGCCGGATCGTACCGGCAAAGGCCGTCCCGCATATTTTCCACCTGCTTGGCATACCGCGCGGGGCTTGTCCAGATATGCTCGTTGAACAGGGTGCCCTCCCCGTGATCGTGGTCCTCGTGATGTGCCGTTTCGCCGGCCTCCCGCAGATCGATGCCCGCCGAGGTGTCCACCACCGGCAGCGTGGGCATGTCCTGCAGCACATCGTCGAGGAAGGACTCGGCCCCGGCGCCGTTGAGCAGCAGAAGCGAGGCCTCCGACAGCACAATGCGGTTTTCGGGGGACAGCTGGTAATCGTGCAGGCAGCCGGTGGTCGGCCCCGTCAGGCTGACCACCTCCACATCCGCCCCCTGCGTCAGATTGAGGGCCGCAATATACACGGGATAAAAGGAAGCCACGATGCGGGTTTTCCCCGTCGCTTCCTGCCGCACACCGGTAAACTGCGTCAGCAGGACCGATGCGAGCACTATCCCGGCCATCAGCAGGGCCACCTTGCCGTAACGTCTTGTCGTGCGGGTCATGTCATTCTCCTTTATTGCAAATCATTTGCAATAACAGTATACTCCCTACAGGCGGAATGTCAAGCGAAATATGAAGAATGTACCGCATTGACAAGGCGGGCCGGTTTGTCCTATACTGAAGCTGTATCGGGATGCGTACATGGACAGGAGGGATCGGCATGGCGGATAAAACACGCACAACCAGACAGAAACAGCTCATTGTGGATATCCTGCGATCGTCGCCGGTTCCGCTGACCGCAGGTGAAATATATGCGCGGGCCTGTAAGCGGCAGCCCTCGCTGGCCAAATCCACGGTGTACCGCAATCTGGAGGCTCTGCGGGAGCGGGGCGAGGTCACGCACGGCCTGCTTGAAAACGGGGAAAGCCTGTACGAAGCCGCGCGGCCCGAGGAGCACAAGCATTATCTCATATGCAAGGGCTGCAATGCGATGGTGGATCTGCCCGGCTGTCCCCTGCACGCGCTGGAAGAGATCGCCGGCTCCTCCGGCTTTACCGTGACGGATCACGTCATTCAGCTCTACGGATATTGCAAGGACTGCCAATCGCGCCGAAAAAAGGAATGAAACATAAAGCGGCGGGGCCTCTCCAACCGAGAGGCCCCGCCGTTCAGCGTATCAAAGAAGCCAAAACGCCGCCGGACAAAAACACCGCATCACGGCGTTTCGCGCGGCTTTGCCCTGTTCCCTTTGTCCCGTCAGGGCCGCCCCTGTCCCTCAAAACGTGTTTTCCGGCTTGTGACACAGGGACTTACGCAGCCATCCCGAAAGCCGCGGGAACACACCGCCGCCGGTTTGATTACAGGGGATCAGGCGGCCGGTGTCTGCGCGGCAGCCGTGGTGCTCCCGGCGGTTGAAGCCGTCGCGGAAACGGCGGACGACGTGGCGGAAGAGGAAGCGCCCGACTCAGCGGCGGCGCTTGTCGTGGTGTCGGCGGTGCCGCCGTGCGCCGTGCAGTAGCCCGGCGTGTTTTCTTTTTTATAAACACCAATATCCTTATTCGGACAGCCGTCGGTGGCGAGAAGGCCGGTGGCAGTACAGTATTCGAGTTCCTGCGTCTCGCCTTTTTTATCGAACGTCTTGGGCTGCAGATCGGCATGCAGAGCCTTCATCGAGAGATTCCACAGACGGCGGGCATACGGCGTCTGGCTGGAATTGAGTGCTTTGTTGTGGTCGTAGCCGAACCAGCTGGCCCCGACATAATAGGCGGTGCCGCCGCAGAAATATACGTCCTTATTATCGGTGGTGGTACCGGTCTTGCCGAATACCTCCCAGTCTTTCCACTTGTTTCCGATTTCTCCCTGGGCGGTACCGCGCTCCACCACCTGCTGGAGCAGGCGGTTCATGACATAGGCGCTGCCCTCGTCGAGCACGGGGACCCCCACCTGGTTGCCGTCGGTTAACAGCACCTCTTTTTGGGCGCCCTGTCCGCGGGACACCTCGTAATAGGTGAACGGCTCGTTATAGACGCCGCCGCTGCCGAATACGGCATAGGCCGCCGCCATTTCGCGCGCATACACGCCGTTGGTCAGACCGCCGAGCGCCAGCGGGGACAGATCCATGTCGGTGACGATGCCGGCGTCGGTCGACTGCGATTTGACCAGGGTGGACAGCTTGAACACGCTCGTACAAAAATCAAAGCAGACGGCGGGCGTCATCTCCTGGACCAGACGCACCGGTATCGTATTCAGCGATTCTTGCACGGCATAATTTATCAGCTTATCGCCGTTGTCGCTCAGCTTGGAACGGTAGTTGACCGGCCATTTGGTTCCGTCCTTGAGCACGATATACGCGTCGCGCCACATGGAGGAATAGTGCACGACATTCATCTTGACGGCCGGTGCATATACCGAAAGCGGCTTGATGGCGGAGCCGGGCTGCCGTTTTGACTGGGTCGAACGGTTAAGCACGCGGTCGGCGGTTTTTTCCCCGCGGCCGCCGACGGTGGCCACCACGCGCCCCGAATAGTCTATGATGAAGATGGCGCCCTGCGGATTTTCTTCATCCTTTTCGATGACCTTGGGAAAATTGGACTCGGTGGCGTAGATTTTTTCCACCGCCTCCTGCTGCGACGGGATTTCGGCGGAACGGATGGTCAGGCCGCCGTGGAACACCAGGTTCTGCGCATACTGGTAGGTATAGCCTTTGGTATCCATCAGATCCTGGATGACGTCTTCGATCAGCAGGTCGACGTAATAGTCCTGCACCGCGACGCGCTTCAGGCCGTTTTTGAAATGCAGTTCTTCCCCGACCGCCTGCCGGTACTCCTCTTCGGTGATGTAGTCGAGATCGTACATCTTCTGCAGCACCAGCAGCTGCCGCTGCCGGTTGTTGGCCGGATGGGTATACGGGTTATAGCGGGAAGGATTCTGCGTGATGCTGGCGATCACGGCGCACTCCGCGATGGTTAGGTCCTCGACATCCTTGCCAAAGAAATACTGGGCGCCGGCGCCGACGCCAACCATGTTGTCCGACAGGGGCAGAATGTTCAAATAGGCCTCCAGAATTTCGTCCTTGGTGGCATGATTTTTTTCCAGCTCCACGGCGCGCAGGATCTCGGTGATTTTACGCTCAATGCTGTGATCGTCGTCCTGGGTGGTCTGCTTAATGAGCTGCTGCGTGATGGTGGAACCGCCGTATTCCACCGAATTGAAGTGGAAAATCAGGTTGGCAAAGGCGGAAATGGTACGCTTCCAGTCCACACCGTAGTGCGTCTCAAACCGTTCGTCCTCGATGGCGATGACGGCCCGCTGCATATTCAGCGGAATATCGTCCAGGTCCTTCCAGATGCTGTTGGTACCCTTAAGCTGCTGGAATACCTCCCATTCGCCCGTTTCGGGATTGAGGGTTTCAATGGTGGTGGTGGCGGTGGCAGAGAGCGTATCCAGGTCGGGAATCCCACCCTCATCTTTGAAATTGGTGACGATATACACCATCATGATGCAGCCCACCAGGGTAACGGTAATGACGCCGATGAGTATAATGGTGAGCAGACATTTTCCCAGTGCGGACAGGGTTTTTACCGTGTATCGGGCGGCGGGCTTTTTCATCAGCCGGTGCCAGCCGCTGTTTTTACGTGTAGTGGCCATGGCAATTTTTGCCCTCCTTTTCAAGGCGCAGCCGCCGCGGCGGCCGGACAGGCAGAATCCTCCAAAGAAACATTTGGTCTTTTCCCTATCTTATAGCACGGCCGGGAAAATGTCAAATGTCAAAACTGTAAGATGTCTGGCTGAAATGGAGACCAGATCGTAACCTTTCGCCGTTTATCCTTTGCGGCGCGTGTTTTACGGGCAGCCCTTCTATACCCCGGAAAGCGTTTCTCTCCATGGATATTTTGCCCCGTATTGGAAAAGAATAGCATAAAACGAAAAATTTTTTAGGAGGCGTTCGTGTGAAAGAGAGTTTTCCCACCCGACGATTGACAATATTGCTCAGTGTTCTGCTGCTTTCGATCACGGCGATTGTGGTGCTTTTGCTTGTAGGCGGAAAGGAACCGGCCCCTGTTGAACCGCCGGTTTCCCAGGCGGCGCCGTACACAATCGGCGTATGGGAAGGGCAGCTCGCGGTTTTCCAATCCGGTGAGCCGGAACCGGACAGCGTGTACGACGTGTTTGTTACGACCCTTCCCGCAGAGGAACAGACACGGCTGGAACAGGGGATCCCGGTTTACAGCGAGGAGCAGCTGACCAGTCTGCTGGAGGATTACACCAGTTAGGGCGGGCCGGCGTGCGAAGAGGCATACTGGTGCGGAAAAACCGCCTGTACGGCATGGCGGCGTGCAGGCGGTTTTGGTGTATGTATTACGGCCGCTGGGCAAGGCGGTAAGCGGTGGGAGGTTCGCCGAGGATGCGGCGGAACACCTTGGTGAAATACAGAGGATCCTCAAACCCGACCGAATATGCAATGTATTTCACCGGCAGCGTACTGCTGCGCAGCAGGG
The DNA here is from genome assembly GCA_902478605.1 of uncultured Oscillospiraceae bacterium. GTDB lineage: Bacteria > Bacillota > Clostridia > Oscillospirales > Acutalibacteraceae > UMGS856. The sequence continues at coordinate 2,281 of CABSLQ010000020.1, read as the reverse complement.
AGCAGGCGGTCTGTATGCGAAAGCGGGTCAGGTATTCGTTGGGCGAGATGGACAGGTGGCGGTGAAACAGGCGGTAGAGATGGGTACGGCTGAGACCCACAAAGGACGCGATATCCTCTACCGTCAGCGGCCGGTGATACGAGGCCGCAATATACTGCAGCGCGCTTTGTACATAGCGGTAGCCGTCGTCCTCCGGCTGCGCGCAGGGGAACCGGTCCATGTAATAGGCAAGCAGCAGCTGCAGATAGCCGTTCGCCTGCACCCGATGATACTCGCAGCGCCCGTCGCCGGCGGTGTGTACGCGGCGGTACAGCGGCTCCACCTCTTCCCGGGGAAGAGCGGGCGCAACCGGACAGGCGCGGGTAAAGCCGGTTTGCCGCAGCAGTCCACGCGCCTCGCTTCCGCCGATATCCACCCAGATGTATACCCAGGGCTCCCGCTCGTCAGGGAAATAGGATACCACCTCGCCCGGGTAGATCAGAAAGGTTTGCCCCGGGGACAGGGCAAAGGTGTGATCCCCCGCCTGGTAGGTACCACGGCCGGATAAAACATATTGCAGAATATAGATGTCCCGGATTCCGGGACCGTAGCGGTGCAGGTCGGAGCAGTCCTGTACCCCGCCGCTCAGAAAGGTGACAGGGTATTGCCCGCGCACCTTGGTCAGCTCTTGAAAGGTTGGCATCCCAACACTCCTTTATGTATCATTTTTCCATGTACAGGGAACGCACGGGAATAGTAAACGTGCCGCTTGTATGCTATTATACCCCTATCTTCAGTACAATACAAGGAGGGTATATCCATGGTCAGAAACACCCCGGCTCTCGGCTTTAACACCTGGAACACGTTCGGGGAAAACATCAACGAGCAGCTGATCCGCGAACTGGCCGATGCCATGGTGGACACCGGCCTGCTGGCTGCCGGTTACAACTATCTGGTCATCGACGACTGTTGGGCGGAAAAGCAGCGGGATGAGGAGGGGCGGCTTGTCCCGGATCATCGGAAGTTCCCCGGCGGCATGAAGGCGCTGGCGGATTATGTCCACAGCAAGGGTCTGCTGTTCGGGATGTATTCCTGTGCGGGAACCCTTACCTGCGCGGGCTATCCGTCCAGCTTCGACTATGAATTCCTTGACGCGGCCACCTTTGCCTCGTGGGGCGTGGACTTCCTGAAATACGATTACTGCAATAAGCCGGATACGATGCCGGGCCCGCTTCTTTACCGCCGCATGGGAGCCGCGCTGGAAAGCTGCGGACGGGATATCCTGTTCAGCGCATGCAGCTGGGGCGCGGATGACACCCGTTCGTGGATAAAGTCCACCGGGGCCAATATGTGGCGGTCCACCGGGGATATTTTTGACAACTGGGCTTCGATCAAAAGTCTGTATCAGCAGCAACTGGACTGGCTTGCCTATAACGGCGCGGGCTGCTTCAACGATATGGACATGCTGGTGGTGGGCATGAACGGCAAGGGCAACGTGGGCCTGGGCGGCTGCACACCGGAAGAATACCGCACCCATATATCTCTGTGGGCGATGCTGGCTTCCCCGCTGATGATCGGCTGCGATATCCGCAGCATGGACGATTTAACAAAGGAACTGCTGTTTAATGCCGATATGCTGGCCATCGATCAGGATCCGGGATACCGGCAGGTATACTGCGTTGGCGGAGATGCCGAATGCCATACCCTTGTGCGGCTGCTGGAGGGCGGTGATTTTGCTCTTTGCATGGTCAACCTGACCGATTCCCCACGGCTGGTGGGCTTCCACTTCACGGATTTGGGAATTTGCCGCGGCAGCGGCCGCACCCTCACGCTGCGCGATGTGTGGACGGGCGAAACGCTTGAGCCGGCCAACGGCACCTACCGCGATACGCTGGCGCCGCATACCTGCCGGCTGTTCCGCGCCAGGCAGGTAGAAGCGCGCTAGCTTCGAACAGGGCATTTCCTGCACAGTGTAACGGGGGAAAGCCGTTTCCGTTTCTGCGAAAGAAAGGGGGCAGCGATATGGCCGCCTGCATGCGCTGCGGCGCCTCTCTGACGGGCGAGGATATCGGCGCGCATAAAAAGCTGATCAACCGGGGAGCCACCGCTTTCCTCTGCATCGACTGCCTGGCCGAGACGTTCGGATGCGATCGGTCCCTTGTCGAAGAAAAAATCCGGCAGTTTAAGGCGATGGGCTGCACCCTGTTCACGTAACAACACAAAGCACCGCTCTGTCAGTGAACTGCCCCAGTAAAAACGGACAGTGACAAAGTACCCCCTGATGTAGGAAAATAGAAGTACT
>CABSLQ010000019.1 GCA_902478605.1 uncultured Oscillospiraceae bacterium | reverse complement strand
ACGGCATCCTTGACAGCGCCAGCCGTGCTTGCTGTGTGGCAGTCAAGTCCGGCTTACGCCGAACTATTTTTATTCATGCGGGTGTCCAACTTGCACTTGCAATTTGCGTGTTTATATTGACCTTAGATAATTTAGATAAACCCGTTTTCAAAAGTTTGTGGATTAAAAGAATGGTTATAATCCGTAAATTCTGATATAGTATTAACAGTACACCAGCGCATACAAAAGGGAGCGGTCCGCCTGCGGCGGAATGTTCCCATGCAGATTAATGGAGGTTAACTTATGGCTAGTTTGTCCCTGAGAAGCATTTACAAGAAGTACCCGGGCGGTGTCACGGCGGTTTCCGATTTCAATCTGGAAATCAAGGACAAGGAATTTATCATCATGGTCGGTCCTTCCGGCTGCGGTAAATCCACCACGCTGCGCATGATCGCCGGTCTGGAAGAGATCACCGACGGTGAACTGTACATCGGTGACAAACTGGTCAACGATGTGGCTCCCAAGGATCGCGATATCGCGATGGTGTTCCAGAACTACGCGCTGTATCCGCACATGACGGTGTTTGAGAACATGGCCTTCGGCCTGAAGCTCCGCAAGACGCCGAAGGATGAGATTAAGCGCCGCGTGGAAGAGGCGGCCCGCATTCTGGATATCGCCCACCTGCTCGACCGTAAGCCGAAGGCTCTGTCCGGTGGTCAGCGTCAGCGTGTTGCCCTTGGCCGTGCCATCGTGCGTGAGCCGAAGGTCTTCCTCCTGGACGAACCGCTGTCCAACTTGGACGCCAAGCTGCGTGCGCAGATGAGAACCGAGCTGTCCAAGTTGCATAAGAAACTGGGCACCACCTTCATCTACGTTACGCACGACCAGACCGAGGCTATGACCATGGCGGACCGCATCGTCGTCATGAAGGACGGCTTCATCCAGCAGGTGGAGACGCCTCAGACCCTGTACGATTCGCCTTGCAACATGTTCGTCGCCGGCTTCATTGGCAGCCCGCAGATGAACTTTATCGAATCCAAGCTGCTCAAGAAGGACGGCAAGTTCTTTGTGGAGTTTGGTTCCGAGGATACCAAGACGACCCGCGGCGTGAAATATCAGATTCCGCTGCCGGAAAATAAGAATGCCAAGGGCGTGCTCGAAGAGTATGTCGATAAGGAAGTTATCATGGGCATTCGTCCCGAGGACGTGCATGACGAGCCCCGTCTGCTCGAGGAGTTTGCCGACTGTAAGGTGAAAGCCGAAGTGGAAGTCACCGAGTTGATGGGCGCCGAGACCTTCCTGTTCGTCAACGTGGAAGGCTTCAACTTCACCGCCCGCGTGGAGCCGACCTCGACCGCTCGTCCCGGCGACAGCATCGAAGTGGCTCTGGAGAACACCAAGATTCACCTCTTCGACAAGGAAACCGAGCGCACCATCTGCAACTAAATTTCAGAAAAAAGCCCGGCGTCAAAAGACGCCGGGCTTTTTGTTGCGAAATTTTCATCCTTTTCTCATGCAATGGTCACGCGGATGCGCTACCATCAAGGTATCGCCATAACCAGGAGGGATGCCTTATGGGCTTTTTCCGCCGACCTTTTGTATATGCCGGCCTGTTCACCCTGTGCCTGCTCGCGTTCACAACATACGTCCTGCTCGATACCTATTGCTTGGCGCATCCGCTTGCCGAAGTGACGGAACCGCCTGCCTCCTCGGCCACAGCAGCCACAACGCAGACGACGGGAACACAGGTGACGGGACAGATAACAACATTTTCTTCCGGATCAAGCGCTGCCCAGACAACGGTGGTTCAGACAGATGACACCTATAACGATGGGCAGATTGCCATTACCCTGCGCACCCTGCGGGTATACGATACCACCGTATAACTGGCGGATGTGCAGATAGCATCGGCCGATTATCTGAAAACGGCCCTGGCCCGCGACACGTACGGCACCAACATCACCGAAAAGAGACCTCGGCCATTGCCGCCAATAAGCAGGCGATCCTGGCCGTCAACGGCGATTATTATGGCGCCAATTCCCGCGGGTATGTCATCAAAAACGGCGTGCTTTATCGGGACAGTGTCCGCCGCGACAGTGCATACGGCGATCTGGCCGTGTATGCCGACGGTTCCTTTGCCATCATACAAGAAGAGGAACAGAGCGCACAGGAACTGCTGGACAGCGGCGTTAGGCAGCTTTTCGCTTTTGGCCCCGCCTTGGTGGAGGACAGCCATATATGTGTCTCAGAGGGCACCGAGGTGGGCAAGGCCATGTCCAGCAACCCCCGTACCGCGATTGGGATGGTGGCGCCTCTGCACTATATATTCGCCGTGTCGGACGGCCGCACCGAAGAGAGCGAGGGCCTGACCCTGGTGCAGCTCGCCCAGGTGATGCAGGAAGCAGGCTGTACCCTTGCCTACAATCTGGACGGGGGCGGTTCTTCCACCTTGTATTTCAACGGCCAGGTGGTCAACAATCCCACCACCAACGGCCGCACTATCAGCGAACGGGCGGTGAGTGACATTGTCTACATCGGCATATAAATATATCACGGCCGCCGCCAGACAAAAACGGCGGCTGCTCCTGGCAGCCGCCGTCTACAGCGCCGTAACCATCCTCTGCGCCGTCCTTCATCTGGTATACACCCGTTTCAGCTACGGCGAGGATTCGCCCTTTTTGCAGTGGATGTTCCTCTGTCCCCTGCTCGGCGGCGTCCTGCCCGCCGGGTTGTTTCTGGCCGTTTCTCCTGCGAGGCGCGCCGTCTCCCGCCTCGCCTTCAATCTGTGGAACTCCGGCATCGCCACCCTGATTTTCGGTTGTCTCGTACGGGCCATCCTCAACATTTCGGGACGCTTTACCGACTACGATATCCTGTACTGGGGCGCGGGTGCGCTCTTTTTGCTGGCGGCGATCCTCGCCGGCGGGATACAGGCCCGCCTCACCGGTGCAGCCCCATCATCCACTCCACAATGAACACCACCGCCGTGGAGGCGAGCGCCACCGGCAGCAGGCCAAGCCGCAGCCAGCTGAGCAGCAGGGCCGCCGCCATGCCCAACGCTGCCGACCACGGGGTCGCCGTGGCATCCAGAATGGCGGGAAAGGTCATCGCTCCCAGCACCGCATAGGGCATGTAATATAGAAAGGATTGCCAGAACCGGTTTTCGATACGGCGGCGCATTAAGGACAGCGGCAGCGCACGGGGAATATAGGTCACCACTGCCATCAGCAGCACACCAAGCGCCCAGTAAACCGGCGTACTCATGCGGCAGCTCCCCCTTCCTGCTGCGGCTCCACAGGGAAGCGCCAGGCGCCGCATGCGGAGGCGATAATGGCCGCCAGCGTGAGGGCCCAGCCGGACGGCACGCTGCTCAGCACCGGCACATACCGGAACAGGCAGGCGATCAGCACGGCCAACGCCACCACCGCCGCTACCTTGCCCGAGCCCCGCGCCGCCGGCATCACGATCGCGATGAACATCGCATACAGCGCAATACCGAGCGCCGATGTGAGCGCCGCCGGCAGCACCGCGCCTGCCAGCGCACCGCCCAGGGTTCCGAGAACCCAGCCGATATAGGGTCCCGCCGCCAGCCCGGTAAAAAACCAGCCGGACAGCCGGGATTCCGGCCGCTGCATGGCGAGCACAAAAATTTCATCCGTCACGCCGTTGGCCAGCAGCAGACGCTTGCCGAGCGACATGCCCTCCAGCTTTTGAGAAAGCGAAAGCGACATGAGCATATACCGGATGTTGATCACAAACACGGTCACGCCGATTTCCGGCAGCGGCCCTCCCGCGGCGAGCAGGCCGCTGCCCGCGGCCTGGCCGGCGGAAGTGAAGTTGGACATGGAAATTGCCAGCACCAGATACCACGGCAGGCCGCTGCCCACCGCCGCCACCGCAAAGGCAAAGGATACCGGCACATATCCCAGCATAACCGGCAGCCCGTAACGAAACCCCTGCATAAACAGGGATCTCCGCTTTGAGGATGTCTGCATGTTAAATCCCTTCCAGATCAAAGGCCGCCTTCCCATCCGGAAAGCGGCCTTGCAATGCGTTATAAAGAGAGACCGCCGGCATTTACGCGCCGAGATAGGCCCGCCGCACCTCTTCGTTATCCAGCAGATCGGCGGCATTGCCTTCCATGGAGATGGTGCCGGTCTCCAGCACATAGGCCCGCTTGGAAACGGACAAGGCCATTTTGGCGTTCTGCTCCACAAGCAGCACCGTGGTGCCTTCCTTGTTGACCTGCGTGATGCAGTCGAAAATCTCCTGCACCAGAATGGGCGACAATCCCATGGACGGCTCGTCCAGCAACAGCATTTTGGGGCGGGACATGAGCGCCCGGCCGATGGCCAGCATCTGCTGCTCGCCTCCCGACAGGGTGCCCGCCACCTGCTTTCGCCGCTCCCGCAGGCGGGGGAACCGGGTGAACACCCGTTCCAAATCGTCCGCAATCCCGGCCGCTTCCTTTCCCGAACGGATATAGGCGCCCATTTCCAGATTTTCCTGCACCGTCAGGCTGGCAAATACCCGACGTCCCTCGGGCACCTGGGCCAGCCCCATTTTGACGATTTTATGCGGTTCGGTTTTGGCGATGCTCTCCCCCAGGAAGGAGATATCGCCCGACCTGGCCCGCAGCAGGCCCGAAATCGTCTGCATGGCGGTGGTTTTACCGGCACCGTTGGCGCCGATGAGGGAGACGATTTCTCCCTCTTCCACATGGAAGGACAGGCCCTTGAGCGCATGGATCGCGCCGTAATATACATGAATATCGGTGACCTTGAGCAAAACGCTCTCCTCCTTACCCGCCCAGATAGGCTTTGATCACTTTTTCGTCCGAACGGATTTCTTCCGGTGTCCCGCTGGCGATCAGGGTTCCGTAATCGAGCACGTAAATCTTCTCACACACGCCCATGACAAGGGACATATCGTGCTCGATGAGCAGAATGCCCACGCCGAACATCTCCCGGATCTCCCGGATGGTTTCCATCAGCTCATGCGTTTCGGTGGGGTTCATACCGGCGGCCGGCTCGTCAAGGAGCAGCAGCTTGGGCCGGGAAGCCAGCGCCCGCAGGATTTCCAGCTTACGCTGCTGCCCATAGGGGAGATTGGCGGCCATTTGGTCCGCCGTGTCCTCCATCTCGAAAATTTCCAGCAGGTCGCGTGCCTTTTGGTCGATGCTTTTCTCTTCCTTCCAGAACCGCGGCAGGCGCAGGATCCCCTCCAGCGCCGAATAGCGCATATTCTGGTTCATGGCCACCTTAATATTATCCAGCACGGTCATGTACTTGAACAGGCGGATATTCTGAAAGGTGCGGGCGATCCCCAGGCGGTTGATCTGATAGGGCTTCTTTCCGATGATGCTCTTTCCCTCAAAGCGAATGGCCCCTTTGGTGGGCACGTATACGCCGGTCAGCAGGTTAAACACCGTGGTCTTGCCAGCACCGTTGGGGCCGATCAGCCCCACAATCTCTTTTTCGTCCACCGTAATATACACGTTGTCCAGCGCCTGCAGGCCGCCGAACAGGATGCCTAAATCCTTGGTTTCCAACAGCGGCATGCCTCACGCCTCCCCCGTCTTGTTACGGCGCCCCTGCGCCAACTTGTTCTTCGCCTTGACAAACAGACCCGGAACCGAAATCTCGTACCGGCCCAGCAGACCGGTGGGCCGGAACAGCATCACGACAATCAGCACCACCGAATACAGCAGCATCCGATAGTCGGCAAAACCGCGCAGTGCCTCGGGCAGTATGGTCAGGACGGTAGCGGAAATCACCGAGCCGGTGATGGATCCCATACCGCCCAGCACCACCATGATGAGGATCTCCACCGAATAGTTAAAATCGAATTTGGAGGGATCGATGAGCTGCACGTGGTGGGCATAAATACCGCCGGCCACGCCCGCGATAAACGCCGCCATCACAAAGGCGAACAGCTTGTAATAGGTGGTGTTGATGCCCATGGTTTCGGCGGCGATTTCATCCTCCCGGATGGCGATGACCGCCCGGCCGTGCCGGGATCGGCCAAAGGCGAAGTTGATGAAGATCACCAGCGCCATGATCAAAAACGCATAAATAAACATGCCCGCCGGGTTGGTCCGCCGGTTCGCCAGGGTGGGAACGGTCAGGCCCATGGCACCGTTGGTGATGCCGGTGAGAAATTCCGCGTTGGCAGCCAGCACCCGGATGATCTCCCCGAAGCCCAGGGTGATAATCGCGAGATAGTCTCCCTTCAGCCGCAGGGCAGGGATACCAATGACCACACCGAAGACAGCGGCCAACACCCCGGCAAGCAGCAGAGAAATGGGGAAGGAAATCTGCAGGGACATTTCCATGTTCCGGGTAAACAGCGCCGAGGCGTACGCCCCCACCAGCATAAAGCCGGCGTGACCCAGAACAAGCTGCCCCAGAATACCGGTCACCAGGTTGAGGCTGACGGCCAGAATGATGTTGATGCACACCAAGGTGGCAATACCGGTGTAATAGGAATTGAGAATTTTGCCGTTAATGAGCACCAGCATCACCACAAACAGGGCGGCGGTCAGCAGGGCGTTGGTCAGGTAAAAGGCGCCGGTGTGCTTCCGGGCCGGATTGGCGTTTTTCACGGCTTACACCTTCTCCTTTCTGTTCTGACCGAGCAGGCCGGCCGGTTTGACCAGCAGCACGATAATCAGGATGGCAAACACCACCGCGTCGGTGCTGGTAGTGGTGATATATGCCTTGGTCAAGCTCTCCACGACCCCCAGCAGATAGCCGCCCAGCATAGCGCCGGGAATGGAACCGATGCCGCCCAGCACCGCCGCCACGAAGGCCTTCAGCCCCAGCAGGTTGCCCATGGTGGGCCGGATCTGCGGATAGGTGCTGCAATACAGAATGGCGCCCACCGCCGCGAGAGCGGAGCCCACGGCAAAGGTGAAGGTGATAATCCGGTTGGTATTGATACCCATGAGCTTAGCCGCCCCGGCGTCCTCGGAGGTGGCCTGCATGGCGCGGCCCACCTTGGTCCGGTTCACCAGCAGCTGCAAGCCCACCATCATCACCACCGACACGACAATGTTAATGATGGTTGTCGAAGGCAGAGAGAAGCTCTCGGTCCCGATATTGCCGAAATCAAAAAGCAGCGGCATGGTTTTGGCCTCAGAGCCGAACAGCAGCATAAACAGATTCTGCAGAAAAATGCTGACGCCCAGGGCGGTAATGAGCAGGGAAATGCGCGCCGCGTTATGTACCAGCAGCCGGTGATACGCCACCCGCTGAATGACGACACCGGCCAGCGCACACACCAGAATGGAAAACGGGATGGCCAGCCATACCGGCAGCCCGGCCTGTACGACAATCAGGTACACCATATAGCCGCCCACCATCAGGATATCGCCGTGGGCGAAGTTGATGAGCTGGACGATGCCGTACACCATGCTGTAGCCCAGGGCCACCAACGCGTATATGCTTCCGAGTCCCAGCCCGTTAAACAGTTGCGTAATAAAGTCCATGCCGCACCTTCTAACTTTTCTATTCGTATGGTAGTGGTAACCTTTTGCAGTCCGCCGGCAAAAGGGCACATAACCGGAAAAGAGGATGACGTTTCGCCCATCCTCTTTTTCCGCGCTATGCGATTGTCGGGTTACTGCATGGTATAGCTTTCGATAACCTTATACGCGCCGGTCGCGTCAAAGGAGGTAATGATCGCCTCGCGGACCGGATTGCGCGCCTCGTCAAAGGTGGTGGTGCCGGTCAGGCCGTCATAGTTGGTTTCGGCCAGCGCCTGGATGATGGCGTCCGAATCGGTGGAACCGGCCTTTTCAATGGCCTCGGCCATGATGTGCATGGAATCGTAGCCCAGCACCGCAAACATGTTGGGCTCCAGATTATACTTCTCCTTGTATTCGGTCAAAAACGCCTGCAGCTCCGGATCGGTGGAAACGGCGGAATACTGGCTGCAGAAAAAGGCCTTGTCGGCCACCACGTCCCTGGTGGTGGGGTCCAGCTGAGCGGCCACGCCGTCCCAGCCGTCGGCCCCCAGCAGGGTGGATGTGATGCCCTGCTGCTTAATCTGGCTGACAATCAGGGCCACGTCGCTGTAATATACCGGCAGCAGCAGCACGTCGGGGTTGCTGCTTTTGATGCTGGTCAGCTGGGCGTTGAAGTCGGTGCTGCCCGAAGCATAGCCCAGCTCATTGGTGATGGTGATGCCTTCCTCCTTAGCCGCTTCCACAAAGGCCTTTGCAATACCGGTGGAATAGGAATCGCCCGAGTCGTACAGGACGGCCGCCGTTTTGGCGTTCAACTCTTTGGCGGCATAGTTGGCCATCAGCTGCCCCTGATACGGGTCGATGAAGCAGGTGCGGAACACGTTTTCGCCGATGGTGGTAATCTCCGCGTCGGTGCCCGAGGGGGTCAGCATGGGAAGATTATCCGCCGCCGCCCGGGCCGCCACCGCCTTGCAGGGGGCAGAGGTCACATCGCCCAGCAGAGCCACGATCCCGTCGTTATCCACCAGCTTGGTATAGGCGTTGGTGGCCTCGGTAGCGTCGCCCTTTTCGTCCTCGCAGATAAACGTGATCTGCCGGCCGCCCAGAATGCCGCCCGCTTCGTTAATATCCTCCACGGCCATCTCGATGGCGTTGCGCACCGCGATGCCATACTGCGACACGTCGCCGGTCAGGGGCGCAAGGCCGCCAATCACTATCGGTTCGCTCGAACCGCTCCCGTCACCCGGCTCCTCGTCTGCGGAACAGCCGGCCAGCGGTACGGCCAGCATGGCCGCCGCCAAAATAAAAGACAATATTCTTCTCTTTTTCATCTTGATCCCTCCATAGTGCGCTATGTACTTTATTATACGCGAAAGCACACCGGGATTGCAAGAGGTTTTCCGCCATTCTTCTGCCAAAACCTGCTTTTTCTTAAAATAATGAAGGCTTTCAAATGGATTTATGCAGCAAAAGGAACGTCTGCGCAGCGGCAGAAACCGAAAAAAGCGCTTGAGACCACGGTGATGGCCTTCAAGCGCTTCTTCCAGGAATGCTGCAAAATGGTGGATGCAGTTTGGCAATACTTCGTATTGGCAGCCTATCGGCAATTAAGGCGTACCGTAAAGGTGGTGCCGACACCCGGTTCGCTGTCCACCCGCACGTCACCGCCATACAGGTTGACGATATGCTTGACAATGGAGAGGCCCAGGCCGGTGCCGCCAAGCTCACGCGAACGGCCCTTATCCACCCGATAAAACCGTTCAAAAATCCGCTCCAGATGTTCGGGCGGGATGCCGATGCCCGTATCGTGCACCCGGATGACCGCCACACCGCGCTCGGTGGCGGCGGACAGATTGACCGCGCCGCCGTCGCGGTTGTATTTCACCGCATTTTCCATCAGATTCTTGATCAGCTGATACAGGCGGTGCGGTGCAGCGACCACCTGCAGCCCCGGCTCCACAAAGGCATGCAGGGAAATGCCGCGCGCCTGTGCCTCAGGCCGCAGGGTCTTTATCACCTTCTCCACCGTCTCGGCCAAAGGAATCGGGGTGACCTCCCGTTCCGTGCTGCCGTTTTCAATATCGGACAGCTGCAGCAAATCGTCGGTCAGCTTCTGAAGCCGTTCCGCCTCAATTTCGATAATCTCATAAAAGGAGCGCGTTGTCTGCGCATCGCGCTCTTCCGCCATCAAAAGCTCGATATACCCGCGGATGGATGTCAGCGGGGTCTTGAGCTCATGCGTAACATTGGCGACAAACTCGCTGCGCATGCGTTCCAGCTTGCGGATACGGGTTACATCGGAGATGACCGCCAGGGCGCCGGAGGCGTTCCCGCTCAGGCGGGATACATATACCTCGAGCTCCCGCTCAGCCGGCACCGTGATGGACAGCGGCTGGGTGAAAGCCTCGCCTCCCTGCATCACCTTCTCCAGCATGGCCTGCACCGCCAGATAATGGGTGCCGCATTCGGACAAGCGGCGCACCGTGCCCGCATAGGAGCCGAGCAGCTCGCGCGCGCGTTCGGTCATCAGGGTGATATTCCCCTGCGCATCCACGGCCACCACGCCGTCGTTCATCCCCTGCAGCACGGCGGCCAACTGCTCATTGTTGTTTTCCAGCTTGCGGTAAGCGGCGGACAGCCGCTCCGACATATAATTGAAGGCCCCGGCCAGCTCGCCCATCTCATCGGGCACATCCTCCACGGGGGCCGCCGTTTCCCCTGCCGATATGGAACGGGCCGCCCGTGTCAGCCGCTGCAGCGGTTCCACCACCCGTCCGGCCGCGTAATGCGCACTGAACAGCGCGACAATAAGCCCCATAAAAATGCCGATCGCGGCGCAAGACCACAGCGTAGCCTGCATCCTTCCCAACTGGTTCAGAGGCAGCGAGGCACGGTATACCCCCTGCCCACCGCCGGGCAGTTCGACCCGCCTGGCAAAATACATCTCCCGGCTGCCGGTGGTCTCGCTGCGGCGAATATCGCTGCCGCTGCCGGTCCGGAGTGCCTGCTCCACCTCCGGCCGTTCCCTGTGATTTTCCATCTCGGCAGCGGCGGCCGTGCTGTCGCCCAGCACCACGCCGTCCGCATCGATGATGGTGAAACGGACAGCGGTCTCCTCCGATGCCAGGCGGTCTCCGACACGCTGCGCCAGCATTTCATATCCCTCGTCGGTCAGCTCGTAGCCTTCTGCCAGCGTCAGCACGGTTTCCAGCCGCTTCTGTGTCTCATCGGTATACAATTGTCCCATCAGGGGAATGGCAAATAAAAACGCAATCACCAATCCCGCCACGATGGAGACCGTCGCCGCCCGGAAAAAACGTTTTCTCATGCCATCTTCCCCCTCTGTTTCATATCAGTCCGCGTTCTCCGCAAAACGATAGCCCACACCGCGCACTGTCAGAATGCGTTTAGGGGCGTCGGGTTCATCCTCCAGCTTCTGGCGAAGGTACCGGATATGGACGTCCACCGTGCGGGTATCGCCGTAAAAATCCACCTTCCACACCATGTCCAGCAGCATTTCACGGGTGAACACCTGCCCCGGCGCCTTCATCAAGGTATACAGCAGATCGAATTCTCTCTGGGTGAGATCCACCGGCACGCCGTTTTTCTGCACGGTACGGCGGCCCGGATCCACCGTGATGCCGCACACGGTCAGCGTCTGCGCCTCGGGCGCGGTCAGATATTCCTGCCGGCGGATGACGGCGCGCACGCGGGCGGCCAGCTCCTTGATGCTGAACGGCTTGGTGATATAATCGTCCGCGCCAAGCTCCAGCCCCAGCACCCGGTCCACCTCATCGGCCCGGGCGGTCATCATCAGTATCGGCAGCGGCCGCGTGGCCGGATTCTCCCGCAGTGTGCGCAGGACAGCCAGGCCGTCCTGGCCCGGCATCATCCAGTCGAGCAGCACCGCATCCGGCCGCTTATGCTGTACCGCGTGCAGCAGGGTCGTCCCATCGGAGAATTCCGCCGTCTCAAACCCGGCATCCTTTAATCCTATGGAAGCCAGCCGGCGAATATGCGGCTCATCGTCCACAATATAAATCAGCGCCATGCCTTTATCCCTTCTTATGTCAAAGTGGGGTTGTCAAAGCCGCCCCGTTCAGTATACCAGACCGGCATCGCCGTTGTCCAGCCGTTCAGGCGGTCGGCCCCTTCCCCTGCAGCGAGGGCTCCGTCTCCTGCGTATCGTTCAGGTTCGGATGCCGGCCCGTTTCGATAAAAATCGCCCACTCCGCAATATTGGTCGCGTGATCCGCCATGCGCTCGATATACTTGGCGATAAACATGAAATCCACATGCTCGGGGACGGTGGCATTGTCGCGGGAAATCTGCCCGCAAAGCTCGAGCACGGTGGAGGAGAAGAGCGCGTCCACCTCGTCGTCCGCGGCGCAGATTTTTGCGGCGGCCGCAGAGTCCCGCCGGATATAGGCATCCACCGCACCGGCCACCATCTCCCGTGCTTTCTCGAACATCTGCAGCATACGCGGCGAGGCGTGCATGCCGGCCATTCCCGCCACGGTGGCCAAAATCTCGCAGATATCGGCGCACTGATCCGATATGCGCTCGAGGTCGGTGATCACCTTCAGGGTGGCGGTGATGACGCGCAGATCCCGGGCGAGCGGCTGCTGCAGGGCGAAAAGATTGATGCAGCTGCGCTCAATGCTCTTTTCCATATTGTTGATTTCCGAATCCTGCGGGAAGATGGTTTTTGCCATCGCGGCGTCCATCGTTTTGAGGGTGGCCAGCGTCCCCTGCATGATGGCGTCTATACGGCGCCCCATCTCAGCCAAATCGGCTCCCAATCGTTCCAGTTCCTCATCGAATACATTTCTCGGCATGATGTCTGTCGTTCCTTTCTTATCCGAACCGGCCGGTGATATAGTCCTCGGTGCGTTTGTCGTGCGGGGTGTTGAACATGGTAACCGTATCGTCAAATTCCACCAGCTCGCCCAGCAGGAAGAAGGCGGTTTTATCCGCGATACGTCCCGCCTGCTGCATATTGTGGGTGACGATGACCACCGTATACTGCTTCTTCAGCTCCTGCATCAAATCCTCGATTTTCAGCGTGGAAATCGGATCCAGCGCGGAGGTCGGTTCGTCCATGAGCAGGATATCCGGCTCCACCGCCAGGGCCCGGGCAATGCAAAGGCGCTGCTGCTGTCCGCCGGACATGCCGAGCGCGGAATTTTTCAGCCGGTCCTTGACCTCGTCCCACAACGCCGCCCCGCGCAGGGAACGCTCCACAATTTCGTCGAGCTCCTTCTTGGCACGGATACCGTGCACGCGCGGGCCGTAGGCGATGTTGTCGTAAATGCTCATGGGGAACGGATTGGGCTTCTGAAACACCATGCCCGCCCGCTTGCGCAGCAGGGTGACGTCGGTGCGCGGGTCGTATATATCCTCATCGTCAATGAGGATGCGTCCCGTGATCCGGCAGTTGTCGATCAGATCGTTCATGCGGTTGATGGTCTTGATGCAGGTCGATTTGCCGCAGCCGGAGGGCCCGATAAAGGCGGTGATTTTCTGCTCCTCAATCTCCATGCTGATGCCCTTGAGCGCCTGAAAATCCCCGTAAAACAAATCCAGATTCTGCAGACTGATTTTTGTACGCATATCCATCTTTCCTTATCCTTTTTTGAGTGTCCGGGACAGCAGCCCTGCCAGCCGATTGAGCAGGAATACCAGAATCAGAAGCACCGCCGCCGTGGCATAGGCAATATCAAACGCCTGCGGATCGGTGGCCTCGGTCGCCGTCTGATACAGGTGAAGCGTCAGGGTGCGGCCGCTGTTCATGATATGCTCAAGCACGTTTTTCGGCATGTCGGTGGCGATGCCGGAGGTCAGCAGGAGCGCCGCCGATTCGCCGACAATGCGCCCCATGCCGAGAATGACCGCCGTCAGAATACCCGGCATGGCACAGGGCAGCACAATACCCATCACCACCCGCAGCTTGCCTGCCCCCAGGGCCATCGCCCCTTCCTTATAGCTTTCCGGGACGGCAATGAGGGATTCCTCCGTGGTGCGTACGATGGTGGGCAAAATACAGATTGACATTGTCAGACAGCCGGCCAAAATAGAGGTTCCCATGCCGAACATAACGCAGAAAACCGTATAGCCAAACATGCCGAACAGAATGGACGGCACGCCCGACAGCACTTCGGTGGTAAACCGGATGGTTTTGACCAGCTTGCCCTGGCGGGCATACTGGGTCAGATAGATGGCGGAGGATACACCAATCGGGGTAACAATAAGTAGAGTAATAACAACAATATACAGGGTGTTGATTATCATGGGCAGTATACCCTGCCGATTTTCATCCAGAGCCGAGAAATCCGAGGCCAGGAAATTCCACGAAATGTGAGGTACCCCTTTGACAAGGATATAACCGATGATACCCACGAGAATGCACACCGTTATAGCGGCCGCCACATAGATAAGTACCGCCAGCACGTGGTCGCCTACACGGCGGCGCTTACGGTAGAGGGAGAGCGTTTCCTCATTCCTTGCCACTTATCTGCACCCCCTTCTTGGAAACGATGGTAAAGGAAATATTGACGATCATGATGAAAACGAAGAGCACCAGCCCGATGCTGAACAGCGCTTCCCGGTGCAGGCCGGAGGAATAGCCCATCTCCAGGATGATACCGGTCGTCAGCGGCCGCACCGTGCCGAGCAGCTTGGGGAAGTTTGCAATGTTGCCGCACACCATGACGACCGCCATCGCCTCACCAATGGCACGTCCCACACCGAGAATGACGCCCGCGAGAATACCCGACTTGGAAGCGGGAATGAGCACCTTGAAGATGGTGCCGATATGGGTGTTGCCCAGCGCCAGCGACGCTTCCTTATAGGAAGAGGGCACGGCACGCAGCGCGGTTTCCGACACGCTGATGATGGTGGGGAGCACCATCACCGCCAGGATCAGCACCATGGCCAGCAGGCTTTCCCCCACCGTGCCGGGGAACAGATTGCGCAGGAAGGGAACCAGCACCACCATGCCAAAAAAGCCATAGATAACCGATGGGATGCCGGCCAGCAGTTCGACAGCCGGCCGTACCACCATTGCGAGAGGGCGCGGCGCCAGTTCTGCGAGAAACACGGCGGTCAGCAGACCGATGGGAACCCCGATGATGATGGCGCCAAACATGCCGGCAAAAGAGGCGAGAATCATATATAAGATGCCGTATTTCCCATTGGTTGGATTCCAGTCCGTGCCGAACAGAAAGTTGCCCAGTCCGATCTCCCCGATGGCGGGGGCACCGGACACAATCATATACAGGGTGATAATGGCCACCGACCCCACCGACATACAGGCGAATACCCGGAACACGGCGGCCGCCAGCGTTTCGCCGCCCTTTGTCCACACGGCGAGCAGCGCAGCCACGATGCCGCCGGCAATCTGAAGGGCCAGCGGCCAGTGAAAGCCGATGGAAATGCTGCCCACGCCGACATCCACGAACTGGGATGACATGGCGTTTATCGTCATCATGGTCGCGAGAGCGCACAGCGCGGTAAAAATATAGCAGACAGCCGAAGCCATCGGCTTGCGGCAGATGATGAGCACGGCTCCTGCAATCGCCAGTACCAGGCCCAGCACCACCGCCATTTTGGCCACCAGCGGGATGGCAATCGCCACCCCTTTGACTGTCATAAAGCTGGTCACCAGCTGCAGCGAGGTAAAGCGATAGGTCACCTTACTGAGCACAAAGGTGACATAGGGAAGAAAAAACAAAACGACGAAAAGGGCGGATATCGCCAGCAAGATACCGACGACCGCCCTGCGCCGAAGAGCCGCCCTGTTAATGGCGGACGTTTTACTCATGGAGTTTTCCTTGGCCATTCTACTCCTACCTTTCCGGATGCATCGACCCGCGGCGGACGGGGCGTCCGCCGCGGGTTTCTCTGCATTACTTCCAGAACTCCTGCGGAATCAGCTTATCCTCTTTGAAGATATTCTGCGCTTCGTCCGTCTGCAGGAACTCGAGATACGCCTGTACCAGTTCGTTATCCGTGCCCTTCAGGTAGGCGTGCACGAAGGGGCGCTGCAGCTGATAGGTCTTATTCTCGATATTCTCGTCGCTGATTTCCACACCGCCGACCTTGAGGGCCTTGATGTCGTCGTTCACAGCGGAGTAGGAAACATAGCCGATAGCATTCGGGTCAGACATAATTCTGGAAACAACCGCGCCGGTGGAGTTCAGCTGGACATCGTACTGGCATTCGTCGCCGACATCCACAATATCCTCAAAGCCGTCACGGGTACCCGAGCCTTCCTCACGGCCGATAACGCTGATGGTCGCATCGGCGCCGCCGAACTCTTTCCAGTTGGTGACTTCCTTTTTGAAAATCTGCGCGAACTGCTCGAGGGTCAGATCGGTTACCGGATTATCCTTGTTGACAACCACGGCGATACCGTCGAGGGCGATGGTAATCGCTTCGTATTTGCCGTCGGGGTTTTCTTCTTCCTTCACCGCACGGGACAGGTTGCCAATCTGGGCCGAGCCGTCCTCCAGGGCGGGAATCGCCGCGCCCGAACCGCCGCCGTTAAGCGTAACGGTCACATCGGGGTACTGGTTTTTAAACGCTTCGCTCAGGGCGGTGCACACATCGGTCATCGAGGTGGAACCCGAGAAGACCAGCGTCCCCTTTAACGTTTCTTCGCCCGAGGAACCGGTGGAAGGTGTGCTCGTGCCGCCGACCTCGCTGTTGCAGCCGGCCAGCAGTGTGGCCATCATCGCAACCGCCGCAATCGCGCTGCCTACTTTTTTCATGAAGAATCTCTCCTTTTGTTTTTGGTCTTTCTCTTCTTGGTACGAGCATATCCTACTGTCCTATTGTTAGGGGAATGTTAACTTCACATTACACTTGCCTTAAAAAAACAAAAAGCACGCATTTCTGCGTGCTTTTTGTTAAGGCGACATTACAGATCGTACTGCCGGATCCATTCTTTGGCCAGTACCGCCATCAGGCGGGCCGCAGCCGGATAAGCCGGCAACGGAAACCGGCTTAAAAAGCTGTCCGCCTCATATGTAAAG
This sequence comes from uncultured Oscillospiraceae bacterium, assembly GCA_902478605.1. Classification (GTDB taxonomy): domain Bacteria; phylum Bacillota; class Clostridia; order Oscillospirales; family Acutalibacteraceae; genus UMGS856. The sequence goes on along the minus strand of CABSLQ010000019.1, from coordinate 30,786 downwards.
CAGCCCCGGTAACCAATATCGTGCAGGGCAGTAAAAATGGGCGCGAAGTCTATTTTTTGCGTCATGGGAAGGGTATGCAGATCGGATATCCCATCATTATCGTGTATATGCAGACAACCCAGATTGTCGGGCCCCAGGCGGCGGATCATCTCGGCGGCCGTCTGCGGTGCATTTAAATTTGTGTGGCCGATATCGAGACAGACGGTGAATGGCCCGTCCAACACCCGCAGCATATCCAGCATTTCTTCCGCTGTGGAAAAAATAGACGGGGCGATCGCCTGCTTTTGCTCGTCCCAAACAAACATGTTTTCGATCGCGATGGTCACCCCAGCCTTTTCTGCGTAGGGGCGCAGGTGATTATAATAGGCAACGTTGTAGGTGAAGTATTCTTCTTGTTTCTGATCATACCGGCGATCGTTTCCAAAGCAGGGGTGGATAACCAGCCGCGGAACGCCCATGACGCCGCACACCTCGATCGAACGGATCACACGCGCCACGGCCGCCTCATCCTCCGGCTGGTGTCCAAAGGGTGCATGCGCCTGCAATAGCAACAGCCCGTTTTTTTCCGCTGCTATACGTATCTGTTCGGCTTTCTCAAGATAATCGGGCCGATCCACAAGCAGCTCCCATGCCCTTGCAGAAAACATGGAGAGATCGGCCGCATCAAAGCCGGCGTCCGCAATCAAACGCAAGGATTCCTCCATAGAATAATGCAGCATCCAAGCCTCCAGCGTCGTACAGATTTTCATTAACCATCCTCCTCCCTGTATTTGCATACAGTATACCATACCTTTCGCAAAAACAAAACCCGCCGCGGCGAAAATCACCGCGGCGGGTTGTACATCTCAAACGGCCAGGATACCCTCCCGCCGATAGTGGAAGCCGAATCCTTCCAGCACGTTTTCCATTAGCAGATGCCCCTTTTCATTGGGGTGAATGCCGTCGGCGCAGAGCAGATCGCCGTAATCCCGCTCGGCCAAGAACGCGTCCCGCACGTCTGCAAGCGGGCAGCCGCACGCCTGTGCCACGCGCACCACCGCTGCATTGTACCGCTCATGCCAGCGGTAAATATGCTGTACATCCCCGAGCCAGGCGAGCACGTTATCCTTGGACAGTCCGCCGCGCGTAAAGAAATCAAAATACCGCTGCGCATGAATGGGGGGCAGCGTCATCATCACCGGCTCCATTCCCTTTTGCCTCACCAGGGCGATCATATCCCGCAACTGGGAAACAAATAACGGCAGGGGGGTCTTCGGCTGATGTTCCGCTTCGGGATGGGCGGCCACCTCTTCCCAGGCATAATCGCAGTCGTTTCCGCCAAACTCAATAAGCGCGGCGTCACAGGGCTTCTCCGCTTTCTGCAGATCCTTTTTCAGCAGCGACAAGCCCTTGGTCACGGTGCAGCCCATGCGCGACCGGTTGAACAGCCGCAGCCCCAGCTTGCGTGACGCCTTATCCGCCCCGCTCTCCGATAAAAGCGTATACCGCGCCTTCTCCTCATCATAAATGACACCCTTCATCACACTATCGCCCCATACGCCGATGGACTGCACCTGTTTCATACCGCCGCGCTCCTTTCGCAATTTAAAATTACGTTAACAAATCGTTAACATTAGAACATCTGGTTTGCAAAACTAGTTTAATTCATTTTTATAAATTTGTCAAGAGCTGTTTGTGTTCTTGAAACCATTTCTTAAATCTGCTATACTGTACTATACTATTCCTTGGGAAACATATCCGTGAAGCGGAAGGAAAAGGGAGAGCGGCGATATGGACGAGTCCACAAAAAAGCTGGAGGAATGGGTCGCGGCCGTGGAGGCCTTTGAATCGACGCCCTGGGAGCGGCTGCCGGAGCTGGAATTGTATATGGATCAGGTCATCACGCTGATGGGAAAACAGCTTGTCCCCTTTCAGCGGGAGGAGGAACGGCTGCTGACGTCGAGCATGATCAACAATTACGTCAAGGGCGGCGTCCTGCCGCGGCCGATCCAAAAAAAATACGGGCGGGATCACCTGGCGATGCTGACCATGATCTGTATGCTCAAATCGGTTTTATCTTTGCCGGAAATTCAGCAGACTATGCATGGGCTGGGAGTAGAAGAACAGGTGGAAACCGTGTATCCGGACTTCTGTGCCATGCAGGAAAAGGCGCTGCAGGAGGTTGCGCAGCGCATGCAGACCATCACGGCCCAGGATGAAACGGGCCGCTATCGCATGGCCATGGAGCTGGCGCTTGAAGCGAACGCACGCCGCACGGCGGCCGCGCGTATTCTCGACAGTCTGAAGCCGCAGGAACCGCGCGAGGTGAAAAAGGAAAAATCCAAAAAGGAGCCCGTCAAAGATACGGAGGAGGAAACGCCTCCCTCCGCCGGATAGTGCGGCCTTTTCCGGGTATACTGATTCCCGGAAAGGGGAGAAAAACCGATGGTGGATGCCATTCGTAAAATCACCTTGTATGTGCACGACCCCGAACGGGCCAAATCCTTTTGGGTGGAGCAATGCCATTTTGTTGTGGTCGCCGACGAACGGATGGGACCTGTCCGCTGGCTGGAGGTGGCCCCATCCGAAACGGCGCTGACCAGCTTTGTGCTGTACGACAAAGCCCTTATGGAACAGCAGGACGATGGGATATGCACCGGCCACCCCTCTGTGATTCTCAGCACCGACATCGCCGCACGCACCTACGAGCAGATGAAGGCGGATGATGTGGAAGTGGGCAATCTGCAGCAGCTTCCCTACGGCACCATGTTCACCTTCCGCGACCCGGAAGGCCATCCGTTTCTGGTGCGGCAGGAATGAGCATACCGGCTGCCGCCGGGATATCCGAAAAAGCGGTACGGCCGCGTTCTTTTGGAACGCAGCCGTACCGTTCTTTTTCAGGCGTCGCTGCAGCATGACGCCGCCTCTCCCGTCTTTTATGTATAGTCGGGCAGCCAGCCCTTATGGGCCTCGATCAAATCGTCGCACAGGGCCACAATATCGTCGATGGACAGCTCGGACGACGTGTGCGGATCCAGCAGGGCCGCCATATAGATATCCTCTTTCTTCCGCGTTTGGGCCGCCTGGATGGTCATCAGCTGGACGTTGATGTTGGTGCGGTTGATGGCGGCGCACTGCTCGGGAAGGTCCCCTACATAACAGGGATTGATCCCGTTGCGATCCACCAGACAGGGCACCTCCACGCAGGCGTTGCGCGGCAGATTGGTGATGAGGCCGGTGTTCAACACGTTGCCGTGAATCCGATAAGGCGTGTCGGTGAGCACCGCGCGGATAATATAGGAAGCAAACTCATGGGTCTTGGTATGTTCGATGCGGCTGTTGGCCAGCAGCGAATCCCGCATGTTGTTCCAGCTCTCGATCTGCTCGACGCAACGGCGGGGATACTCATCCAGCGGAATTTTAAAGCGTTCGATCAGATCCGGATACTTGTCTTTGATGAAATACGGGGTGTACTCCGACGTGTGCTCGCTGGACTCGGTGACATAATAGCCGAACCGCTTCATTATCTCCAGACGCACCAGATCCTTCCCCTCGGGATTGTAGGCCGGCGAGGAAGCGCGGCGCTTGATCTCCGGGTACAGATCCCGGCCGTCCATATCCTCGATCTTCAGCAGCCAGGCCTGGTGGTTGATGCCCGCGATTTCCCAGCGGCAGTTGTTCACGTACTCCGTCATGCCCAACAGCTCCAGCAGCCAGGAGGCGCAGCCCTGCACCGAATGGCACAGCCCCACCGTACGCACGCCGGTATACCGCTGCATATAGCCGGACAGCATGGCCATGGGATTGGTATAATTCAGGAAAATGGCCCGCGGGCACAGGCGCTCAATATCGTTGGCATAGTCCTGGAGCACCGGGATGGTGCGCAGCGCGCGGAAGATGCCGCCGATACCCAGGGTGTCCGCAATGGTCTGGCGCAGCCCGTATTTTTTGGGCACCTCGAAATCCGTCACCGTGCAGGGCTCATAAAAGCCCACCTGGATGGCGTTGACAATAAAATCGGCCCCGGTGAACGCCTCCGTGCGATCCAGCGTCTGCGTAATCCGGGCCTTGCCCTGTGCGGTGCGGTTGATGTTGCACAGGATCTCATACGACTCGTTGAGCCGCTTGGGATCGATATCAAACAGACACACGTCAAAATCGCCCAGCTCGGGGGTGAGGATACAGTCGCCGATGACATTGCGGGCAAAAACCGTGCTGCCCGCGCCAATAAATGTAATTTTCATATCCATCTATCTCCTGTTAATCTAGAATCTTCCATCTACAGCACGATCACGGCTGCCGAACGCGGCGGAACTGTCCATTTGCCCCGGAATGCGGCGGGGAAGCGGCTTCCGGTGTGTAAACCGTACCGGCCTGCTCCATCGTCACCTGCAAGTCGCCGTCGGTGCTGTCGTTGACAATCACCACCGCTTTGCCCTTCCCATCCCGGTGTTCGAATACGGTATAGTAGGACCGGCGGCCCCCATCGCTCAAACGGGGGGCGGCCCCCCGGGTGTTGTGCCTCCACTATACGTAATGCTTGTATTTATTTGCTTTAATGCGAGGTTTTATATTTTGCCCCAGAACCGCCTCATCCACAAGGATGACCCGGCCGACCGGATGGTTTGCTGATGATATTAGGCGGCAGGCACCATCTGTTCGGTTTTTCCGCATGCCGACGCAAATAAAAACGGCAGACACGTGGCGTGTCTGCCGTTACATCATCCTGTCTTACTTCTTCGTTTCCCCTGCCGCGTAATATTTCGGCGAATGCCCGTAATACTGCTTAAACATGTGAGAAAAGCTCACCTCGTTGCCATACCCCACAGCTATGGCGGTCTGCGTCGGGCTGTATCCGTATTTCACCAGCAAATCCATCGCCTGCTCCATGCGGTATTTATATACGTAATACTGCGGCGTATACCCGGTATGCTTGCGGAATATCGCGCTGAAATAGGAGCGATCCAGATGCAGATGGCTGGCGATCTCCTGGACGGTCACCGAACGCATATAGTAAGCTTCAATATAGCTTTTGGCCCGCATGACATAGCTTTCTCCCTTTGACATAGGGGCCTCCGCGCCCGTTTGGCTGCGGGCGATCAGTTCCCAAATCTGACCGTAAACAAAAGCCGCCTGACTATCGGGGTTATCCACAGCCTGTGCCAGTCTGTGGAATACCGGCTGCAGATGCTCCGCTTCAAACACAGGGCGCTCTGTCAGGGCGGAAGGCAAGGGAATCTCACTGGTAAAGCCAACCCAGACATATTTCCACGGCTCCACGGCATCCGCTTCATAATAGGTCATCTGATACGGCTTGATGACAAAGCATTGATGATCCCGGACCGGATATACGGCATTGTCGACACAGATATGCCCTTTCCCCGATACAATATAATGCAGCAGCCAATACTGCCGCGTGGTCGGGCCGCAGGAATGTCCCGGCCCGCAGGTGTGCCGGCCAAATAAAACGGGCGAAATTAAAGGATAGTCTTTTTTATCCAGTAAAATTTCCTGCTGTTCAAACACGCGCTTTCACCGTCCCGTTCAAAACCGCCGGCCGTATATTCGGTATGTGCGATCCCACCGGCAGACGTCTTTGTCTGCAGTATATGGCACCCTCTGTCAAGTGTCCATGTCAAACCGCCGTGCCGGGGGCACGCATGCTGCTGACAGGTTCAGAGAACGCTCTGGCGGATGACGCGATCCGCCTTGCAGGCCGCCTCCAGCGCCGACAGATGTTCCTCCGGCGCCGGATTGCCCGGATAGGACGGATCCTCTATCATGTGCACCAGCGTGCAGAACTGCTTGTACATGGGCTTATATTCACATTTGACGTTGAGGATGTGGTATTCGTCCTTCTCCAGCTCATACCATTCGATCCGATCGCCGTTTTCGATATGATTTCCCCGGCTGGCGGCCAGCGTAATGTGCAGATGTCCCTTTGGGCCGACGATCTCTTTGATATTCTCCGAGCACAGATTCCGGCTCCATCCCGCCTCATAATATCCATGCGAACCGCCGGACAGCTCGACCGTGACGATGCCGTGGTTAAGCGTACCCGCCGGCAGATCGTCGTCCAGCCGCGATCCCATACCGGCGATGCGGACGATCTTCTCTCCCGTGAACCACTGCATGACATCATAATAATGTACCCCGCAGTCGAAGACCGGAGAGCCGTCGCGCATCAGCTGCTTGTACCGATCCCAATCCTTGGCGTGATGATTCTGGACCATCCGGAAGAAGAGCGGGCCGCCAAGCGTCCCCGCCTGCACAATTTCCGCCGCGCGGCAATAGGTGTCGTTGTGGCGCAGAATATGGCCGGGCAGCACCCGGATACGCCCTTCTTCCAGAATGCGGCGTACCTCACGGATCTCCTCTTCGTCCTTCACCAGCGGCTTCTCACACAGCACATGCTTGCCGTGTGCGGCGCAGCGGCGTATGATGTCCAGATGACTGGCCGTATACGTGGCGACGATTACGATATCCACCCGCTCATCCGTCAAATACTGCTCGTACACGCCGCTATAGCTCTCCGCTCCGAAACGCCGTGCAAACCGCTTGGCCCGTTCCAGGTCCTGATCCACCACGCCGATTACGCGAACGTTATCGCGAAAATAGATATCCTGCAGATGGCTTTCTCCGATATGCCCGCAGCCAATCAATACAACACCGTATGTCTTCATGGGTCCTGTGCCTCCCAATGCCGCGATTACCCCGCCAGTATAGTTAGAGTATAGTATATCGGTTATAAAAGCGGGTGTCTATGTCTTTTTTGTCAGCTTATTTGACAATTTTGTCGTATCAGCCTCCGCGCGCCTTTTCCCGCCGCACCGGCAGATAAAAACCGGGACGGCGTTGTTTCGTCAGCGCCGTCCCGGTTTTGCGAACACATCGGATTATTATAAGGATCAATGCACACTGTACAGCAGATCCGCGTAAGTGGGGAGCGTCCAGTGCTTTTTGGATACCAGCGTTTCCAGCTCATCCACCACAAGGCGCAGCTCGGACATGTCGCGGAAAACATGCCCGCGGTAATAATCGGCCTGCTCCTGCGGCGAAGAAGCGTCCGCCGGCGGATTCAGCAAGGCGTTTTCCAACGCGTCCAGCTTTTGAAGCAGGCATCCGGACAGGGCCGCAATCTTCTCCGACAGCCGTCCCTCCAGTGTCTGGTCCTGCACGCCGCAGGCCTTTTTAGCCTGCAAAAGCTCCAGCAGCTCATTTTGATAGCCGATGCAGGCGGGGATGACATCCCGCTTGACCATGTCCACCATGGTGAGTGCCTCGATGCGCACCGTTTTGCTGTATCCCTCGAGGAGAATCTCATAACGGGAATACAGCTCCGTCTCGGAAAACACGTGGTGCCGGGTAAACAGCTCGATGCTCTTGGGGGATACAAAAGCAGGCAGCGCCTCCGCCGTATTCCTGAGATTGGACAGGCCGCGCCGCTCGGCCTCGGCCACCCATTCGTCGGAATAGCTGTTGCCGTTGAAAATGATCCGCTTGTGTGCCCGGATGGTTTCCCGGATGAGCGCGGCCAGCTCCTCCTGAAAATCGGCCGCCCCTTCCAGACGATCCGCAAAGACACGCAGCGACTCGGCCACCACGGTGTTGAGCACGATGTTGGGCCCGGCGATGGAAAAGGCGGAACCCAGCATGCGGAACTCGAACTTATTGCCGGTGAAGGCAAAGGGCGAGGTGCGGTTGCGGTCGGTGGTATCCTTGGGGAAATGGGGCAGCACGGTGACGCCGATTTCCATCGGGTGCTTCTCCGGCCCGTGGTAAGCCGCCCCCGACTCCAGGCTTTCCAGGATGCCGGTCAGCTCATCTCCCAGGAACATCGAAACGATGGCGGGCGGCGCCTCATTGGCCCCCAGGCGGTGGTCGTTGCCCGCGCTGGCCGCCGATACGCGCAGCAGATCCTGATAATCGTCCACCGCCTTGATGACCGCCATCAGGAAAAGCAGAAACTGCGCGTTCTCATAAGGGGTGTCTCCCGGCTCCAGCAGGTTGACGCCGGTGTCGGTGCTCAGCGACCAGTTGTTGTGCTTGCCGTTGCCGTTGACGCCCGCAAAAGGCTTTTCGTGCAGCAGGCAGGCCAGCCCGTGCCGGGCCGCCACCGTTTTCATCAACTCCATGGTCAGCTGGTTGTGATCGCAGGCGATGTTGGTGGTCTCGAAAACGGGGGCGAGCTCATGCTGCGCCGGCGCGACCTCATTGTGCTTGGTCTTGGCCGGGACTCCCAGCTTCCACAGCTCCTCTTCCAAATCCCGCATAAAAGCCGCCACCCGCGGCTTGATGCTGCCGAAGTAATGATCCTCCATCTCCTGCCCTTTGGGCGGCCGGGCACCGAACAGCGTGCGGCCGGTATAGACCAGATCCGGCCGTTTCTCGTACAGCGCCTGATCCACGAGGAAATATTCCTGCTCCGGTCCCACCGTGGTGATAACCCGCCGGGCCGTGGTGTTGCCGAACAGGTGCAGGATACGCATCGCCTGCCGGTCAAGCGCCTCCATCGAGCGAAGCAGCGGCGTCTTTTTGTCCAGCGCCTCCCCGCTGTAGGAGCAGAAGGCCGTGGGAATATACAGCGTCCCGTCCTTTAAAAACGCATAGGAGGTGATATCCCATACGGTATACCCTCTCGCCTCAAAGGTGGCGCGCAGCCCCCCCGAAGGGAAACTGGACGCATCCGGTTCCCCCCGGACCAGTTCCTTGCCCGAAAACTCCATGAGCACGCGGCCGCCCTCCATCGGGGAAATAAAGCTGTCGTGCTTCTCCGCCGTCACGCCGGTCATGGGCTGAAACCAGTGGGTAAAATGGGTCGCCCCATGCTCCACGGCCCAGTCCTTCATCGCATTGGCCACCACATTGGCCACATCCAGCTCCAGGTGGGTGCCGCGGGCCATGGTCTTTTTCAGCGCGGCGTACACGTTTTTGGGCAGGCGCGCCTGCATGACGGCGTCGTTGAAGACCATACTGCCGTACAGGCTGGGGAGGTTTTTCATACCGGTCACTCCTTTTTCTGACTCAGAAACGGCAAAGGCGCCGCAGACCTATCCCGGTCCGCAGCGCCTTTGCTGTCCGTGATACCAGTATACTGCCGTTCACATGGTTTGTCAAGTGTTTTTGAAATTTATTTTTTATAAAATTTCATTAAACTCAATTTTTACTTCATTAATTTGATTTAACACCACATTTTTGCAATATACAAATTTAAAAATTTCATTTTTCTCTTGACAAACCCAGCAGCGGCAGTATAATAATACACAGAAAGCAACGGCAGTCCGTGCCGGGAAAGGAAGCATCGCTATGCAAAGGGAAGGACAAGTGCGTATCCCGTCGGGCTGTGCCATCGCGGGAATATTCGACAAATCGGGCGCCCGCATGAATGGGGAGGCCATCATCGAATCCATCGCCGTCATGCATGACCGCTCCAACGGGCTGGGCGGCGGCTTTGCGGCCTACGGTATTTATCCGGAATACAAGGACTACTACGCCTTTCATCTGTTTTATGACGATACCGCCTCCCGAAAGGAATGCGAGGACTTTCTGGAACGGCATTTTGATATGGTCAACCTGTCCAAGATTCCCACCCGCAAGATCAAGACCATCACCGACGAACCGATGATTTGGCGGTATTTCCTTTCGCCGCTGCCGTCCAAGCTGGCGGACAGCCAGCTGGACGAGGAGGAATTTGTGACCCGCTGCGTCTTTCGCATCAACACCGGCATACGCGGCGCCCATGTGTTTTCCAGCGGAAAAAACATGGGGGTATTCAAGGCGGTGGGCTACCCCGAGGATGTGGGGCGCTTTTACCGTCTGGAGGAGTACGAAGGGTACTGCTTCACCGCGCACGGCCGGTATCCCACCAACACGCCGGGCTGGTGGGGCGGTGCCCATCCGTTTGCCCTGCTGAACTATTCGGTGGTGCATAACGGGGAAATTTCTTCCTATGACGCCAACCGCCGCGCCATGGAGATGCACGGATACACCTGTACCCTGCAGACCGACACCGAGGTCATCGCGTATATGGTGGATTATCTGCACCGCAAGATGGGCCTCTCCTTTGAAGAGATCGCCGCGGTCATCGCCGCCCCTTTCTGGCGGACCATCGCGCGCATGGAACCGGAAAAGCGCCGGACGCACGAGTATCTCCGCCAGGTGTTCGCCTCCCAGCTCATCACGGGTCCCTTCTCCATTCTGGTGGGGTTTGAAGGCGGGCTGATGGCGCTCAACGACCGCCTGAAGCTGCGCAGTCTGGCGGTGGGCGAACGGGGAAGCAAGGTCTATTTCGGCAGCGAGGAATCCGCCATCCGCCGCATCGAGCCGGAGCTCGACCGCATATGGTGGCCCCGCGGCGGGGAACCCGTCATTGTCGGCCTGGAGGGATAAAGAGCCGCTGCGGCATTGGCGTGCGGGCCTTTCCCCTGAGAAAACACACCCGCAGCCCGTCGCCCGGCATATGTCTCGATTACCATGCCGCGGGCATTCTGCAAAGCCGCGCTCTTTCCGGCCCGGCGTCTATCTTGTATTTTGCAACGGTCTGTTGTACAGAAAGGATGGTCATCCCTATGGGCCTTCACGATATCTATCCGGCATATGAGGTGGTTCGGGACATGAACCGCTGCACGCTCTGCCGGGCGTGCGAGCGGCAGTGCGCAAACGGTGTGCACCGGTTTGTGCCGGAGGAAAACCGTTTTATATGCGATGAAGCCAAATGCGTCGACTGCCAGCGCTGCGTCGCCTTCTGCCCCACGCGGGCGCTGAAAATCGTCAAAAGCGGCAATACCTATCGGGAAAACGCCAGCTGGAGTCCCGATTTGATGAACGAGATCTACCGCCAGGCAGAAAGCGGCGGCGTGCTGCTGTCCAGTATGGGGAATCCCCAGCCATACCCCGTTTATTTCGACAAGCTGCTGCTCAACGCGTCGCAGGTCACCAATCCCTCCATCGATCCCCTGCGGGAACCGATGGAAACGCGCGTGTTTCTGGGGGCCAAGCCGCAGCGGATGGAGCGGGATAAAGACGGCCGTCTCATCGACAACCGGCCGCCCCATCTGACGCTGTCCATGCCCATGATGTTTTCGGCCATGAGCTACGGCTCGGTGAGCTATAACGTGCACGAATGCCTCGCCCGCGCCGCCGAGGAGCTGGGCATTCTGTATAACACCGGCGAGGGCGGCCTGCACCGGAATTTGTACCGTTACGGCGACCATACGGTGGTCCAGGTGGCGTCGGGCCGCTTCGGCGTCCATCCCGGCTATCTGAACGTCGGCGCCGCCATCGAGATCAAGATCGGCCAGGGGGCCAAGCCGGGGATCGGCGGGCATCTGCCCGGCGCCAAGATCGTGGGGGATATTTCCAAAACCCGCAGGATCCCCGAAGGGGCCGACGCCATCTCCCCCGCTCCCCATCACGACATCTATTCCATTGAAGACCTGCGGCAGCTTATCTACTCGCTCAAAGAGGTGACCGACTACCAAAAGCCGGTGATTGTCAAGATCGCGGCTGTGCACAATATTTCCGCCATTGCGAGCGGCATCGCCCGCAGCGGGGCCGATATCATCGCCATCGACGGGTTCCGCGGCGGGACGGGCGCCGCCCCCACCCGCATCCGCGACCACGTCGGCATCCCCATCGAGCTGGCGCTGGCCAGCGTGGACAGCCGGCTGCGGGAGGAAGGCATACGGGACCGCGTTTCCATCATCGCGGGCGGCGGTATCCGCTCGAGCGCCGACGTCATCAAGGCCATCGCCCTCGGGGCGGACTGCGTCTACATCGGGACGGCGGCCCTGATGGCCCTCGGCTGTCACCTTTGCCGGAACTGCCAGTCGGGGCGCTGCAACTGGGGAATTGCGACCCAGGTGCCGGAACTGGCGGCCCGGCTGAATCCGGATGCCGGATGCCGCCGGCTGGTGAATCTGATGACCGCCTGGCGGCATGAGATCGAAGAAATGCTGGGCGGCATGGGGATCAATTCCATCGAAAGCCTCAAGGGGAACCGCCTGATGCTGCGCGGTGTGGGGCTCAATGAAAAGGAACTGCAGATCCTCGGTGTCCAATACGCCGGCGAGTGAGCGAGGCGTCCGCTCGCCTGTCATTTGCAAGAACGGGGTGATCAATATGATACTATCCGCAAAAAACATGGATTTCCGCACACTGAACCAACAGGTGAAGAGGGCGGACGGCAACCTATGCATTCAGGACTGCTGCGGGCAGCGATTTATTGCCAGCGGGCTGCGGGATAAGACGGTGACTATCCAGGGCACGCCGGGCAATGCGCTGGGCGCCTACCTGGACGGCGCCGTCATCGAGGTGTACGGCAACGTGCAGGACGCGGTTGGCGATACCATGAACGCCGGGGAAATCATCGTACACGGCAGCGCCGGCGACGCGCTGGGCTACGCCATGCGGGGCGGCGCCATCTATGTGCGCGGCAATGCCGGGTACCGCGCCGGCATCCATATGAAGGCCTATGAACAGCAGCAGCCGGTTCTTGTCGTGGGCGGCCGGGTCGGCAGCTTTTTTGGCGAGTATCTGGCGGGTGGCATCCTCATTGTGCTGGGGCTCGGCTGCGACGGTGTCCCGGTGGGCAATTTCACCGGCAACGGCATGCACGGAGGCCGCATTTTCATCCGCACCCCGCTGCCGCTGCCCGATTTGCCCGCCCAGGTGACGGCGGACATTGCCCCGCCCGAGGAAATGGAGGCCATCGCCCCCTACTTGCAGGAATTCGGCCGCCGCTTTGATATCGATGCCGCGGGGCTTCTGCACGATACCTTTTATCTGCTGCGCCCCAACGCAAAAAACCCGTATCAGCAGCTGTATACCCCCAACTGAACCGATCCGCCGGGCAGAAAGGAAGATGGCGGCGTGGACGTGATGATTGTCTCCAAGTCGGAGAGAAGCGTATGCTTTTTGAGGGAACTTCTGGGCGCGGACGCCGGGCAGACGGCAGTCGCGTCCTCTTCCTGTGAAGAGGCCCGCCGGTTGGCAGAGCGGCAGGATTTCGCCCTATGCATCATCGACGCCCCCCTGCCGGACGGCCCGGGCTTCCGTCTTGCCCGGTATATGGCCGGCCGGATTACGGGACAGGTCGTCCTCATCACGGCCGGGCAGCCGCCCGATGCGCTGGAAGAAGACGGGATCCTTGTCCTGACAAAGCCGGGCAGCCGGGCGCTTTACGCCGCCTCCCTTAAAGCGGTGGCGGTGGCGCAGCGGCGCATGCAGGCCGTGCGGGAGGAGAACCGGGCGCTCAAAGGCAAGCTGGACGATCTCCGCCTGATCGATCGCGCCAAATGCATTCTCGTTTCCCAAATGAAGATGGAAGAGAGAGAGGCACACCGATACATTGAAAAGCAGGCCATGGACAGGCGCATGACCAAGCGGGCGATAGCAGAAGGGATTTTGAAAACGTATGAGACTTGACGATAAGCTGACGGAAGAATGTGCCGTTTTCGGGGTGAGCTCAACGCGTACCGATGCGGCGGGCCTGACCCTCAACGGGCTGTTAACCCTGCAGCACCGCGGACAGGAAGGGGCCGGCATCGCCGTGCTGCATGCCGGGGGCATTGTGTGCCACAAGGATCTCGGGCTGGTCAGCGAGGTGTTCACCCCGGCGGTGATGGAACGGTTATCCTGCGGCGGGACAGCGGTGGGACACACCCGGTATTCCACCACCGGCGCCTGCACCCGGGAAAACACGGGGCCCTTTGTTGCGGAATATCTGACCGGCCGCTTCGCCGTGGCGCATAACGGCAACATCACCAACGCCCCCGTGCTGCGGGAATATCTGCGCGAACGGGGCCTGCATTTTGCCGCCACCAGCGACAGCGAGGTCATTTCCCAGCTTATCGCCTGGCACACGGTGCAGAAAGGAGACTTTCTGGCGGGCATTCGGGCAGCCGCCGCGCAGCTGCAGGGGGCGTTTTCGCTTGTTATCGCCGGCGAGGACAGGCTGGTGGCGGTGCGGGATCCGGACGGATACCGGCCGCTCTGTCTGGGACAGGAAGAGGACTGCATGGCGGTGGCGTCCGAAAGCTGTGCGCTGGAAGTGGGCGGCTTTCATGTGATACGGGATATACGCCCCGGGGAAATCCTGGTGATGAAGGACGGCCGGCTGGTGGGGCAGGACACCATTCCCTCTTCCCGGAGCCCGCAGGGCGGCCTGTGCATTTTTGAGTACGTCTACTTTTCCCGGCCGGATTCGATTCTCGACGGGCTGAGCGTGTATGAAGCCCGGCAGGCGATGGGGCGGATCCTGGCCAAAGAACACCCCGTGGAAGCCGATATGGTCTGCGGCGTTCCCGATTCCGGGTTGGAAGCCGCCGCCGGATACAGCGCGCAAAGCGGCATTCCGCTGGTGGCGGGATTCATGAAAAACCGCTATATCGGCCGCAGCTTTATCTTTCCGACCCAGGTGCAGCGGGACAACGCCGTGCGCCTGAAGCTGAACCCCCTGTCCGCGGCGGTGCGCGGCAAGCGGGTGGTGCTTGTGGACGATTCCATCGTGCGGGGCACCACCAGCGAAAAAATCGTCCGGAGCCTGCGCAGTGCGGGCGCGGCAGAGGTGCATATGCGCATTTCCTCGCCCCCTTTCCGCCATACCTGCCAGTTCGGCACCGACATCGGCAGCGAAAAGAATCTGATCGCCAACCATATGCGCGTGGAAGATATCCGCCGCATTATCGGCGCGGACAGCCTCGGCTACATCTCGCTGGAGGGGCTGAAACAGGCCTGTACCGGCTGTACCAACCGGTTCTGCACCGCCTGCTTTACGGCGGATTGAAGTGCCCGCTTTTATCCGGGCAAAAAAGAGAAGCCGGGCTTTCTGTCCGGCTTCTCCTATCCGATCGACGTCAAAACGCCCGGCTTCGGCCGGGCGGTCTTTTGTTTTTACCATCGGGTGTTCCAGCGTGCCTGGTATCCGCCGGACAGTCTCTCCTGCCGTGCGGGGGGTTTTTGTTTCTCCTGTTCGCAGCGCTGCCGGAAATAAAAGGAAAACGTTTCCTCGTCCACCGGGATGGCCGCCCAATCGTGTGTCCAGGCGGACAGATACGCCGCGTTGGAGATGGACAGCGAGCGGATCCCCTCCTCTCCGGGGGCCAGCAGCGGTGTGCCGTATCGCACAGCATCGGCAAAATTGCGCAGAATCCGCGGATGGCCGGGCGGTTCCGGCTGCATAAATTCCTCATACGCCGTGGGCGGCTGGAAGAAGCCCTCCGCCGCCGAAAAGCAAAACTCCCGTTCCGGCTGGCTCAGCCTCCACCAGCGCAGCTTGCCGTCCTCCAGCACCAGCTTGCCGCGATCACCGGCGATTTCAAGGCGGTTAGTCCCCGGCGCTTCCCCGGTGGAGGTGATGAAGGTGGCCGATGCCCCTGATGCATATTCCGCCTGTATGGTCACGTCGTCCTCCACCGCAATAGAATGGTATTTGCCCGTACTGCAAAAGGCGAACACCCGATCGGGCATGCCGAAAATCCACTGCCAGAGATCCAGGTTGTGCGGCGCCTGGTTGAGCAGCACGCCGCCGCCCTCGCCGTTCCACGTGGCCCGCCAGCTTCCCGCGTCGTAATACGCCTGGGTGCGGTACCAGTTGGTCACGATCCAGACCAGGCGCTTGGGCTCGCCGAGCAGGCCGCCCTGCACGATTTCTCGCGCTTTGGCGAACAGCGGGTTGGTCCGCTGGTTGAACATGATGCCGAATACCCGGCCGCTTTCCCGGGCCGCCTCGTTCATCTCCCGCACGCGGCGGGTGCAGACCCCCGCCGGCTTTTCCACCAGCACGTGGAGGCCGCGCCGGAAGCCCTCGATGGCGATGGCGGGATGAAAATAGTGCGGCGTCGCCACCACGATGGCGTCGACCAGGCCGCTGCCCAGCAGATCCCCGCTGTCCGCAAAGACGGGAACAGCGGGATACTTGTGACGGAGCACCTCCTGCTTTGCCGGATCGCTGTCGCACAGGGCCGTGACCGTCAGGCCCTCCTGCGGATGCGTGGTTATCCAGTTCAGGTGGGCGCTGCCGATGTTGCCCACCCCGATAAGACCGACCCGTACCGTTTCCATGCGGCCTCCCTCCGTTTGGCGCGTGTTCAGCCCGTCCCGCCGTACGTGCCGGCCGTATCCGCAAAAACGGCGGCTGCCGGCCGTTTCCGGCGGGAGGTTTTTATCCGCTTCTGCAGCTCCTGCCAATACAGCTCTTCGTCAAAGGGCAGCGTTACCTCTTTCCCGAGCCAGGCGGACAGGTGCATGGCGTTTGACAGGGTCAATCCGTAAATTCCCTCTTCGCCGGAGGCCACCAGCGGCTCATTCCGCAGGATGGCCGCCGCAAAGGCGTTGAGCACCCCGACGTGCTGCTCCGATCGGCCGTCCGTCTCCACCTCAATTTTAGTACAGCCTGGCTGACCAAAGGGAGTGGCGTTGGCTTTGGAAAAGGCGGGTATGGGGGTGTCCAGCTTCCACAGGGTCAGGCGGCCGTCCTCCGCCACCAGCTTGCCGCCCTCCAGGGTGATCTCCAACCGGTTGGTGCCGGGCAGATCGCCGGTGGTGGTGACAAAGGAACCCGTCGCGCCGTTGGCATATTCCACATAGGCGGTCACGTCGTCCTCCACCTCGATGTCGTGCCATTTTCCGAAATACATATGGGCGCTCACTTTAACCGGCATGCCGCAGATCCACTGCCACAGATCCAGGTTGTGGGGGCACTGGTTGAGCAGCACGCCGCCTCCCTCACCGCTCCAGGTCGCCCGCCAGGCGCCCGAATCGTAATAGGCCTGGGACCGGTACCAGTTGGTGATGATCCAGTTGGTGCGCCGGATCGCCCCCAGTTCGCCGCCCTGCACCAGCTCCCGCATTTTGCGGTACACGTGGTCGGTGCGCTGGTTGAACATCATGCCGAATTGGACGTTCGATTCCCGGGCGGCGGCGTTCATTTCCCGCACCTGCTTCGTATACACGCCGGCCGGCTTTTCCACCATAACGTGCAGCCCGCGCCGCATGCAGGCGATGGCATAGCGGGGGTGATCGTAGTGGGGCACCGCCACGATCGCCGCGTCGATCCGCCCGCTGTCCAGCATCTGCTCCGCGTCGGAGAACAGCGCCAGTCCCTCGCCCAGCTGCTCCTTCGCCCACTGCAGCCGTTCCGGGTTGATATCCGCCACGGCGGTTACGGTCAGCTCCGGGCATTTTCCCTCTTTAATATTGGTCAGATGGGCGGATCCCATGTTGCCCACCCCGATGATGCCGATTCTTACCTGCTCCATGCCGTGCCTCCTTACCGCAGACCCTGTGCCGCCAGATACCGATAGCTGCGCGCCATGCAGTCGAACGGGTCTTCCCCGTTGCAGTCATCCTGCTCGACCAGCAGATATTCGGTCCCGGCCCG
This sequence comes from uncultured Oscillospiraceae bacterium, assembly GCA_902478605.1. Lineage (GTDB taxonomy): Bacteria > Bacillota > Clostridia > Oscillospirales > Acutalibacteraceae > UMGS856. Next base: position 13,427 of record CABSLQ010000019.1, on the reverse strand, counting down.
CTCCGCCGCCTGCAGTATCCCATCGAAGTTGATGTTTCCTTCGCCGACCGGCGCCATTTTCTGCGCACGGTCCACACAGGCCATGTCTTTGAGATGGAGGCAGGGGACCCGGCCGCTGAACTTGTCGATCCACTGGGCGGGATCCCCGCCCGCGTACTGTATCCAATACACGTCCAGCGTGAAGCCGAGTTCCGCCGGCGCAAAGGCCTCGGCCAGCTTGTCGATATACCGCTTGCCGTCGGCCGCCCGCATGAACTCCATATGATGATTGTGATACATGAATCGGCCGCCGGCGGCCGCAATCGCCGCCCCGGCCGGGCGGTACCGCTGCACAAAGCGATCGTAATCCTCCGGCTGCTCCAGCCCGCCCGGCATACCGCCGATGCCGATATAGGAACAGCCGAAGAGGCGGTGCTCCGCTATCACGGCCTGGGTGTCGCCGGCAACCCGTTCCGCATCATAGTGGGTCAGCACACAGCGCAGGCCGTTCGCCTCCAGCTGCTCCTTCAGCCATGCCGCCTCATAGGCACAGGTACCCGACACCTGCACCGTGCGGTAACCGATATCCGCCACCCGTTTGAGCGTCTCGGCAAACGCCTCGGTGTTCTGGCAAAAGTCCCGCAGGGTATACAGTTGCGCGCCGATTTCCATGTGACACACTCTCCCTTTCTATAGCAGCGCCTTCAGCGCATCCGCCGCCGCCCGGAACGCCTCTTCGCTGGAGGCGTAACGGCAGGCGGTCATCGCCGTCTGGTGTTCGGCCTGTTCCAGCTTATCCAGGCCGCTGAACACGGCGAGATGCGGCTCCAGCGTCAGCACCTGCCCCGTGTACCGCTGCAGCAGCCAGGGCAGCCGGCCGATGCCCTTACCCGCCGGCACCACGGTGCCGTCCGCCAGGGCGTCTTTGATGTGCATATATTCCACATAAGGGGCCAACTCTTCCCACGCGGCGGGAATCTCCTGCCCGCACTGGATAAAGTTGGCCGGATCGAACACGGCCCGGATATCCGGAAAGGTCCGGTGAATGTCGGCGCACCGGGCCGCCGTATCGCCGTAAATCCCCTTTTCGTTTTCATGGCAAAGGATCACGCCGCTTCCCTGCGCGGCCGTCCGAAACTGCTCCAGCCGTTCCATGACCGCATCGCGGTATGACGCGGCCGGTTCCCCTTCCGGTATATAAAAGCTGAACAGCCGGATATGGGAGCAGCCCAGCACCGCCGCCAGCTCCAGCCCGCGGCGGAAGGATTCCAGATGGGGGGCAAAGGCGTCCCGTATGCCGATTTTTCCATACGGCGAGCCCAAGGACCACACGGCAAGGCCCGCTTCCTCCAATCTTTTGCGGATCGCCGCCGCTTTTTCAAGAGAAATATCCGCGATGTTCTGCCCGTCCACGCCGCGGATCTCCAGATACGCGATGCCGTTGCCCTGCATGGCGGCAATCTGTCCGTCCAGCCGGCTGTCCGCTTCGTCCGCAAAGGCGGCCAATTGAAAACGCATGCTATCCCCTCTTTTCTACCGCTGCACCCGGCCGGTGCCGTCGCCTTCCATAAGCGCCAGCACCTCCGCCGCCGATACCGCGTTGAAATCCCCTTCAATGGTGTGCTTGAGGCAGGCGGCCGCCGCGGCGAATTCCAGCGCCGCTTGGTTGTCAAAGCCTTCGGTCAGCGCGTAAATAAGCCCGCCGGCAAAGCCGTCGCCGCCGCCCACCCGTTCCACGATCTGTATGGTATACTGCCGCGAGGCGTACAGCCTGCCGCCGTCGTACAGCACCGCCGCCCAGCGGTTGCAGGAGGCGGATACCGACTCCCGCCGGGTGACGGCCACCTTTTGCAGATCAAACCGCGCCGTCAGCTGTTCCGCCACCGAACGGCAGCCGTCCAGGCTGGCCTGGCCGTCCGCTATGGCGGCGCCCGCCGGCCGGATACCGAACAGCTCCGCCGCTTCCTCCCCATTGGCGATGAGCACGTCCGCATAGGGCAGCAGGCCGGCCAGCACCCGCCCGGCCTTTTCCCGGCCCCACAGCTTTCGGCGGTAATTGAGATCGCAGGAAACGGGAATGCCCCTTCGCTTCGCCTCCCGGCAGGCCGCCAGCGCCGCCCGCGCCAGGCCGTCGCTCAAAGCGGGCGTGATACCGGTGAAATGGAACCACTCCGCCCCGTCCAGCAGGCAGGACCAGTCAAAATCGCCCTCGTCCATATGGGCGATGACCGTCTCCGCCCGGTCATAAAGCACTTTGGACGGCCGCTGGGACGCGCCCCTTTCGCAGAAATACAGTCCCATGCGCCCGGGACGGGTCAAGACAGCGGAGGTGTCCACCCCCCAGCGGCGCAGCTCGCCCAGGCAGGCCGCGCCGATGTCGTTGTCCGGCAGGGCGGTCACCAGGCGCGCCGCCTTGCCGTAGTTGGCCAGCGACACCGCCGCGTTGGCTTCCGCACCGCCGAAGGTCATTTCCAGCTGCCGCGTCTGTCCAAGGCGAAGATAGCCCGGCGGCGTCAGGCGCATTAGGATCTCCCCAAAGGTGACGATCATACCGCCATCTCCTCTCTCGCCTGACGAATCGCCTCCAGAAAGGCGCGGGCATTGGCCTTCACATCGCCCTTTGTCAGCGCGCTGCCGGCGCCGACAGCCACGGCACCGGCGCGGATCCAGTCGCCCGCATTGCCGGCGTTCACGCCGCCGGTCGGCATGATGGGCGCTTGGGGCAGAGGGCCGTGAATGTCCTTCACAAACGCCGGACCAAGCAGCCCGCCGGGGAACAGCTTGAGAATCTCCACACCGCTTTCGAGCGCTTCCACAGCCTCCCGGATAGTCAGAATACCCGCCATGGCGGGCACCCGGTACCGGTTGCACAACCGCACGACAGCGGGATCGAAATGCGGGGAAACGATAAACTGCGCCCCCGACAGCAACGCGATGCGGGCGGTTTCGGGATCCAGCACCGTGCCCGCACCGAGCAGAATGCGGTCACCGTACGCCCGGGCAATCTCCTCCAGTGCCCGATGGGCAAAGGGCACGGTAAAGGTCAATTCCATCGCCTGCACCCCGCCCTCGATGCAGTCCTCGGCGATCCGCCGCGCCATGGCCGGCGTGTCCGCCCGCACCACGGCGATCAGGCCGCTTTCCTTTATCCGCCGCAGGACCTCTTCCTTTTCCATCCGCTCATACACCTCCGTTAAACGCCGGAATAGGCGGAAAAGCCGCCGTCCACCGGCACCACCACACCGGTGACAAACCCGGAAGCCTCCTCGTCGGTCAGCCACCGCAGCGTGCCGAGCAGCTCCTCCGGCTGGCCGAAGCGCTTCATCGGCGTGGCGCGCAGGATCTTCTCGGTCCGCGCCGTGGGGTTCCCCGCCTCGTCAAACAGCAGGCTCCGGTTCTGGTTGGTCACAAAAAAGCCGGGAGCTATGGCGTTGACCCGAATGCCCTGCCCGGCAAAATGCACCGCCAGCCACTGGGTAAAGTTGGAGACGGCCGCCTTGGCGGCGCTGTACGCCGGTATCTTGGTCAGCGGCCGGTAAGCGTTCATGGAGGATATGTTGAGGATACAGCCGCCCTCTCCCAGCATATCGGCGGCGAATACCTGGGTGGGAAGCAGGGTCCCCATCAGATTCAGGCGGAACACAAGGTCAAAGCCCTCCGTCTCCAGGTCGAAAAAGGTGGGGAAGGCCGTATTATCCGCAAAGATCTCCTGGGCCGTGGTGGCCTTGGGATGATTGCCGCCCGCGCCGTTGATGAGCACCCGGCATTTGCCCAAATCCCGCACCACCGCCTCGTGTGCGGCCTCGAGGCTCTGTTTATCCAGCACATCTGCCGCATAGGCTTTGGCCTGCCCGCCGGCCTGTGCGATTTCTTCCTCCACCCGCTGCGCCGCTTCCAGGTTGCGGTCCAGCAGAGCGACCGGCGCGCCGGTGCGGGCCATCTCTTTGGCAAAAGCCGAGCAGAGCACGCCGCCCGCTCCCGTAATCACCACGGTCCTATTCATACCGTGCACTCTCCCTTCCGCTCCTTTTCCACCGCTTCAAACAGCCCGTTCAGATAGGCGGCCCCCAGGGCGCGATCGTATAAGCCGTAGCCGTACCGGCCGCGCTCCCCCCAGATCATGCGGCCGTGATCCGGCCGCACATAGCCGTCAAAGCCGCCCTCCACCAGACCCTTGACAATGCCATACATGTCCAGCGAGCCGCAGGCGGTCGGATGGCCCACCTCTTCAAATCGCCGTTCCCCGGTGCGCCGGATATTGCGCAGATGGGCAAAGGCGATCCGCCCGGCGAACTTCCGGGCCATTTGGGGCAGATCGTTGGCGGCCGACGCGCCCAGCGAACCGGTGCAGAAGGTCAGGCCGTTCGCCGGGCTGTCCACCAGCCGCAGCAAGCGCTCCAGATTGGCTTCGTTTGTGATGATGCGCGGCAGGCCGAACAGGCCCCAGGGCGGATCGTCCGGGTGAATGGCCATGCGGATACCGCTCTCCTCCGCGGCCGGAATCACCGCCTGGAGAAAGGTGTTCAGATTGTGCCAGAGGTCTTCCTCCGTTATCGTCTGATACCGGCCGATAAGGCCGGCCAGCTCTTCTCGTGTATAGCTTTCGTCCCAGCCGGGCAGCGACAGCTCGCTTTCCAGCGGATTCATCGCCTGCACCGCCGCCTCGTCGTAGGCCAGCGCGTTGGCGCCGTCCGGCTGGCGGTGCTCCAGCTCACTGCGCAGCCAGTCGAACACCGGCATGAAGTTATAACAGACGCACTTAACGCCCGCCCGGCCCAGCCGCCGCACCGTTTCGCAATAGTTTTGTATCAGCCGGCCCGCGTCCGGTCCGCCGAGTTTAATCTCCTCCGGGACCGGGACGCTTTCCACCACCTCAAACGCCAGCCCGTTGGCGGCGGCCTGCCGTTTGACGGCGGCAATGCTTTCCTCGCTCCACACCTCGCCGGGCGCCACGTCGTATACCGCCGAAACGATCCCGGTCATGCACGGAATCTGCCGGATCTTATCCAGCGTGACCGGATCGTCCGGCCCGTACCAGCGAAAGGTCATGCGCATGTCGGTTCCCCCTCGATCCAGCGGCGCACGTTTTCAAAGCAGATGGCCCGCGCCAGCCGCTCCGCATCGCCGAAGAACTCGCCGCTGTCCTGCCATTCGGCCAGAATCCCGCACAGAATGCGGCGGAAATAGTCATGCCGGGCATAGGACAAAAAGCTCCGGCTGTCGGTCAGCATGCCGAGAAAGCCGCCCAGATGCTGGATTTCCGCGATGGTGCGGATGGTCTGCTCAATTCCTCTCTTGTGATCCGCAAACCACCACGCGGCCCCCAGCCGCACCTCCGGAAAGCTGCCGGCCACGGCGGCCAGCTGGGCCGTCATATTCTCCTGCAGGGTATACAGGATCACGCGGGGCAGGGCGCCGCGCCGGTGCCAGGCATCCAGCAGGGCGGCCACCCGGCTGCCCGGAATGGGATCGCCGATGCAGTCGCCGCCGCAGTCGGGCCCTTTTTCCAAAAACAGGCGGGTGTTCACGTTGCGCTGCACCGCCAGATGCAGTTGCAGAATCACCCCGCGGTTTTTCAGCTCGCCGCCGAGAAAAGCGTACATCTCCCAGAGGAAGGCCATAAAATCGGCGTGGGCGACGGATTCACCCCGGCGTGCCGCGCAGAAGGCGCGATCGGCCGCGGCCGCGTCGCGGGTGCCATCGGGGAAAAAGGGAATGCCGACATCGGCGAATCGGCAGCCGTTCCGGCAGAAATACGCCAGTCGCCGCACCAGCGCCGTCTGCAGTGCGTCCAGCCGGTCAATGGGCATTCCCGCGGCCGCCTCCAGCCGATCGATGTAGGCCGCATAGCCCTCCCGGTTCAGGAGCAGCACGGCATCCAGCCGAAAGGTGGGCGCCACCCTGACCGGGAAGGCGGGATCCGCTGCCAGCTTTTTATGGTACGTCAGGTCATCCGCGATGTCATCGGTCGTCCCGATGTAGGCCGCCCGCGACTGCAAAATCAGCTTGCGCGGCGACAGGCCGCGCTCGTGAATAACCCGGTTGGCTGCCGTCCAGATTTCCTCGGCCGTATCCGACCCGAGAGGGGTATCAATGCCGAAATACCGGCTGAGCTCCATATGCGACCAATGGTACAGCGGGTTGCCCGCCGCCAGTTCCACCGCCCCGGCATAGGCCGTGAACTTATCGTGCCAGCCGGCCGTACCGGTGATGCGCTCCTCCGGCACGCCCGCCGCTCGCATCAGCCGCCACTTATAATGATCGCCGGCCAGCCACAGCTCCCCAATGTTGTCGAAAGGCGTATCCTCCCAAATTTCCCGCGGCGACAGATGGCAATGGTAATCGTAAATCGGACAATTCCCTATTGCCTGATACAGCCGCCGGGCGGTGACCGACGGCAGCAAAAAGTCCTCCCGCATGGACGCTCTTCCTTTCCTTGTTTCCCTGTCTGCATTCTATCACGGTTAAAATTACAATTCCATTGCGTATTATATTAAATATATTGTAAATATGGTCATTTTATGTTATGCTCAGGATAACCCATCAAGGAGGGAAGCGGATGCAGCCTTTATGCCATTACCGCGACGCCGATCTCTATTTTCACCATTCCATCGACCGGCATCCGGAAGAAACGGCGTTCCCCATGCACCTTCACGAGCAGCTGGAAATCTATTGTTATATGGCCGGGGAGGCGTCCTATCTGGTGGAGGGGACAGAATACGCGCTCACCCCGGGCAGTCTGCTCATCATGCGGCCGGCCGAATCGCACAAGGTAAGGATCCTTTCCGATGTGCCGTATGAGCGCTATGCCCTGCATTTTTCTCCTGTATGGCTCGATGGGATCGATCCCGATCGCCTTCTGCTAGAACCCTTCTATGCGCATCCGCTCGGTCAAAACAACCTGTATGCGCCGGCCGATTTTCCCGCCGGCATGCACCTGACGCTGCTGCAGGCAATGTGCGCACCGGCCGCGTCCGAAGCGGAAAGAAGGCTGACCATCCTCACCCATCTGTATCCTTTGCTGGAAGCCATCCGCCGCGCATCTTGCTGCAAACGGTTACCCGCTGCCCCGCCTGCCTCAGAAAGACTGCCGGAGAGCATAATCGCCTATATCAACCGGCATTTGTTTGAAGATTTGTCCCTGACCTCCCTCAGCGAAAAGGCCTTCCTGAGCGTTTCCCAATTCAGCCGGCTGTTTAAAAACGCCACCGGTTCCTCCGTCTGGCAGTATATCCTTATCAAACGGCTTCTTGCCGCAAAGGACGCCATCAAAAGCGGTGTGCCGGCGGCCGATGCCAGCCAGGCCTGCGGATTTCACGACTATTCTTCTTTTTATCGGGCGTATAAGCGGTATTTCGGCCACTCCCCCCAGCAGGACGGGCCCGCCAAAAGCGTCCTGTAAATATGCTATCCTTACAGGACAGACCTCTTTCCATTCCGCCCGCCGTGTTAGATCGCCGCTATGGCCACCTGCATGCTGCTCCGCCGGGAATCGTTGTGGATCGATTCGGCTGTCACCAGTTTCCATCTCCGGAAATCCGTCTGGGCAGTTCCTGGCACATCGCCCCATTTCCGTCCCGCTCATGAATCCTATTTGTAATATTGATATAAAGTAATACAAAAGGTTATAAAAATAGGAGGTCCTATAAGGACGCTCCCGATAAATCCATGTGCTACAGAGCAGTATTTCAAGAATAGTTATAAAGATTGTCAAAAAATGATGAAACGGTTCCCGCAAATTTTTAAAAAAGAAAATTTAGCTGCTATTACAGAAGTGTATGTATTGGGTCATTCGCTGAATAATGTGGATATGCCCTATATTCGAAAGATCAAAAGAAATTTAAGTAAAGATATACGATGGTTTATAGCTGTTTTGCCAAATGGCCAAGACTACTATACCCATATTATGAAACATATTCCAATTGCACAAGATAAGATACACTTTTTTTCCTGGCCTATTTAACGGAATTTTAGACTTTGCAAAACAAAAAGCGGGAGGTCCTATAAGGACTCTCCCACTGGTCCGAGTGACAGGGTTCGAAAGAGAAATATTGCCTTTTGCAGACTTTGGTAACCGCGTAAAACACTAGGTTTTATGCGGTTTTTTCATTTCAACCCGTAACGACCAACCGTACATTTTGGTCGTTGTTTGCCGAAATAACGACCAAACAAAGACCAAACAAAGACCAAGATTCACGCCTGTTTTTTGCCGCCAGAAAGGGCAATATCCAACGCCTCCGCCGCCGCGGCATCTGCGCTCTGAATCTGATGCGCGTATATGTTCATGGTCGTGCTCGTCTGACTGTGCCCGAGGCGGCCAGACACGGCCCGTATACTCACGCCCTGCTGTATTAGAAGCGTGGCGTTCGTGTGGCGCAGGCTGTGCAAAGACACATCTGGCAGACCGTTTCGTGAAAGAATCCGCTTTAAACGGTTCAAAGGTGTACTTGGCGACATGGGGCGGCCGTCTTGATTGGTGAAAAGCCGGGGGTGTTCCGTCCATTCCCCTGCCCACGCGTCACCAAGTCGAAGCCGCCGCTCTGCCTGCTCAACCTTATATGCTCCCAACAGCTCCACAACGTTTTGCGTCACCCGGATACTGCGTTTCGATTGCTCCGTTTTCGTGTCGTCGGTATATGTCCCCAGCTTCTTCCCGCCATATTGCGATGTGCGCCGAATGGAAATAACACCGGTAGTCAGGTCAATGTCCGGCCATTCCAGGCCCAGCAGTTCCCCGCGGCGCATGCCGGTATACAGTGCCAGGGTGAAAAACGTCTTATCTTCGAGAGGCTGCGTTTCCAGACACGCAAGGAATTTCATGGCCTGTTCGTCGTCCAGGCATATAATCTGGTGACGATCTACCTTTGGAGGATCAATGCGCCGGCAGGGGTTCTCCTGTATCATCTGCCACTTGACCGCCCGCTCCATGATGGACGATATAAACGTGTGATAATGCAGAATCGTCTTTGGTGACAGCCCGCCGCCGGTTCTTTGGTTCATCCCCGGTTCGCCAAGCTGCTTATAGAAATCAAGGAGGTGCTGCGGCTGTAAACGGTCAATCCGAATATGCCCGATCGCCTGATATGTGCGCTCTTTCATCCGTACATACTCGCCGTAAGTGCGGGTGCGCAAATGCTCCTTGCCGTAGTCCTCAAACCAGCGTTCGGCGAAGTCCTGGAACTTCACGTTCCCTTCCATGTACTGGCCGGTTTTCACCTTTTCCTCGAACAGCACCGCCTGCCGGTCAAGCTCCTTCTGAATCTGCTTTTCGGTCATGCCGGGAGCGGGCTTCCATGTCATGGACTTCATCAACTGCCGGTCAGCGGAATCGTACCCGGCAGATACCCGGATTCGGTACGTATCACCGCGTTTCTGAATCGTCGGCATTGTTGGCACCTTCTTTCATCCATGAAAAAGTTTTATTCATTTTCGGATATTTCACGAGGCCAACAGAAACTTGCGTCTACGCCTCTTTTACTGAGTATACCGCCGGACATTTTTTGTTCAGGGAATCTGTTGGCATACTCAATTAATACAGCATAAAGAATCTCCTCCTCAACATCTTTTAGAAATACCAGAGGCAGTTTTTTTAAAGCGCACAACAAAATCTCGTTTTCATGTGAAGCGTCAAATACCATCGATGGATTTGCACCTTCATTCCAAAATTCTAATTCGATATGAAAACTACAAATCTTGCCTTGGTTGTCGCAAGTCCACTCTATTTTTCCAGGCATTATGAACGTGCTTTTTCTTCTTTTTTCGGCCACAGTTATACTTACTTCACACGTTTTTTCTTCAAAATCTGCTTTGATATCAGATATAATAACGTCAAAAGGTACATAATCTAATAAATCTTTTGGCCCGACACCAAGATACATACATAGTGCATTTAATGTTTCTAACTGGATTCCACGATTGTGATTTTGAAATAGCGCGGTGAGCGTGGTTCTCGATATGCCAGTATCGTTGGCTACTTTAGTTATTTTAAGCCCGCGTTCTGCAAGTAATACCGCTAAATTGCATCTCATCATATACATCACTCCTTTTTGATAATTGTACAGTACACTGGACGTTTTGTCAATATATTTATAAAATCGTATTGACATTAGGTCGATTTACAAGTACAATAAAAAAGAAATAACGTTCAGATAATTGAACGAATTTAAAAGGAGAGCAACATAATGACCATAAGCGCAAGCGATCATTTTCCCGTATTGCTCGGGAAAAGAAAACTAAAAATATCTGCGGTAGCTAAATCCACCGGGATTTCTAGAACCACCCTGACAAACCTCTATTACGGAAAATCAAAAGGTATTTCTTTTGAGGTGCTCGAAAAACTGTGCGAATGTTTACATTGCTCGCCTTGTGACATTATTGGCCCGGAAGATGAAAGGAAGTGACAATGCCATGACGCCACGCATGCGCACAATACAAGAAGCAGCGGCGGAGCTCAAGCGGATCGACCCCGGCACCGCCGTGACGCCGTATTTCATCCGCTGTCTGGTGCTGGACGGCACCATTCCCCACGTAAAAGCGGGCAACAAGCGGCTGCTCAACCTGGACATGCTGCTGGAGTATCTGGCTACAGCGCCCGCTCCCGAGCCGGAGCCGGTGCAGTACGGCCAAATCCGGCCCATAAAGGAGGCATGACCTTGCAGCTGTTGGATTACATACCCACCGGTGCGGAAAACGCCATACAGGCTGGCGAACTGTGCAAGCGAGCGGGATTCCCGAGCGTGCGGGTAATGCAGAAGGAAATCCACCGGCTGCGGGAGAAAGGGCACATCATCTGTTCGAGCACGGAACAACCGGCCGGATACTTTCTCGCGGCGGACAGACAGGAGGCGGCCCGGTTCATCCGTAGCATGGAGAGCCGCCGGCGGGAAATCGGCCGCGCCATCCAGGCGGCCAAACGGTATGCGGCCAATTTTGAGGGAGGAGAAGACGCGTGACTACAAAAACGGAGCCACCGGTTTACACCGTGTTTTTGTGCAACGGCCCATTCTGTGACGAAACAACGGAAAATATTCGACTAGAAGGAGTTCAGCCCGATGAACTGAATGTTCTTCTCTCCATCGCAGGACGGCAGCCATATATAGACATCGTCGTGCGGTATTATGCGCAAGAGGTGTCCGAATGAGTGAGAAAACGAAGCGTTTTTGGTGGCTGAAGCTGCGCGAGAATTTCTTTGACCAGACGGTCATAAAAAAGCTGCGGCGGATGGCTGGGGGTGATACCTATACCATCATTTACCTGAAAATGCAGCTTTTAAGCCTGCGTAACGACGGCGTTCTCCTGTTCGAAAACATAGAGGACACCTTTGAGGAAGAGCTTGCGCTTGCGCTGGACGAGACGACAGATAACGTGCGAATGACCGTTCTTTTTCTGCAAAATCACAACTTAATCGAGGTTGTCAGCAATAGTGAATATGTGCTGACAGAAGCCGTGCGAAACATGGACAGCGAGTGCGATTCTGCGGCGCGTGTACGAAATTTCCGGGAACGAAAAGCCGCGAAAGCGTTACCATGTAACGAAAAACCGTTACATTGTGCGTTACCAAACGTTACATGTAACACAGAGAAAGAGAAAGAGAAAGAGATAGAGATAGAGTTAGAGTTAGAGAAAAGAGAAGATCCTCTGTCGTCTGGCGACGACGGGCGGGCGCCTTTCGATTACGCTTCTGTTGTGGAATCGTTCAACAGCACCTGCTCTTCCCTGCCGCATATCCGAGGCTTAAACGACCAGCGGCGCAAGGCCATCCGCAAGGCCGCCGCACAGGTGGAAGAGGCGGGCGGGTTCCCGGCCCTGTTTGCAAAGGTGGAGGCTTCCGACTTCCTCACCGGCCGGAGCGGGAGCTGGAACGGGTGCGGCTTCGACTGGATTCTCAAGCCGGCCAACCTGACCAAGATCCTCGAAGGCAACTACGACAACCGCACCGCCGGCACGGGGCAGCCGGATTATACCGACACGACGAGATATACAGAAGGGTGGGTGTGAAGCATGGAGGAGCTTAACAGCTATACCCGGGAAAGCGAAACCGAACGATGCCCGGAATGCGGGCACGCCATTCTGTACGGGTATACCAACGTGATGGGGAATACCTATAAGGCCAGGCTGGAATGCCCATGCGTGACCGCGCGGAAGGAACGGGAGCAGGCCGAATTACTGGCGGCGGGAAGGCTGATAGCGCGGGACTACCGCGGCATGGCCGCCGGGCTGAGCAAACGGGGTCGCAGCCAGCGGTTCCGCAATTATGCGCCGGAGGAGGGCCAAAAAGAAGCGTTTGAGGCAGCCAGGGCCTTTGCCAAGGCGTTCATCGAGAACAAACATGACGGGACAGGCCTGCTGCTTATCGGCGGCGTGGGGAGCGGAAAAAGCCATCTGGCGGCGGCCGTGGTCAACGCCGTGCTGGATTATATCCCCATGCCGGACAGCGAGGCGGACGATGCTTTCCGTTTGGGGTATCCGGAGGGAGCCAGACGGTACAGCGTCCGGTTTGTGCCCACGGTGGGGCTTCTGGAAGAAATCCGGGCCTCTTATGACAACCAGGAAAACGCCCAGGAAATCATGCAGCGATATAAAGCGGCCAAGCTGCTGGTATTGGACGATATGGGGGCGGAGCGTCCGACGGAATGGGTGCGGGAAAGGCTGTTCGACATCATCGACTACCGGTATAACGAATGTCTGCCGACCATCATCACCTCCAACGCCAATATCCCGGAACTGCGGCAGCATCTGGGGGATCGGCTGTGCGACCGGATCCGCTCCATGTGCAAAACCATCACCGTAAAAGCGGGAAGCCGCCGGCCCACCGGGGATAATCGGCAGCCGCTGCCGGATCTGGGGCCGGACTTTGACACGCCGCCAGAGGTGGATACGGCGCCGCCGTTTGAGGGAGATATGCCGATCCCCATCCATGAAGGGGACACCCTGGCGGACGTCCTCCAGCGCGCAGAGGAAATCCTGCAGCGGGAACGGGACCGGGAAAAAGCATTGATTGCACGCATGAAGGAATAGGAGGCGTGTTGTTTTGCCCGCGGCACCCACATGCTCTTAATGCACTTGGCCTGTGAGGCGGCTTCACACCGGCCGCCCGAAAACCAAGAGAAACGTCGAACATAAAAAAAGCCGCCCCCTGCGGAGCGACCCTTGACACGACTATGGTACACCAAAGGGGGAGCGGCCGTCAATGACCAATGAAGAACTGGCGACAGAGATCCGGGCCGGCCGGGCCGGATATGGCGAGCTGTGGGAGCGGGTGCATCGCTTTGTCCGGCAGCAGGCCCATCGATATTACACGCTCCACGCCGGAACCTGCGTTCACGCCGGCGTGGAACAGGACGACCTTGTGCAATGCGGATTTCTGGCCTTGCAGGACGCGGTGCAGGCGTTTGACCCGGCGCGGGGGTATACGCTGCTTGCCTATTTGAAATACCCGCTCCTGAACC
>CABSLQ010000018.1 GCA_902478605.1 uncultured Oscillospiraceae bacterium | reverse complement strand
GGCCGCCTGAAGGCGGCTTTGATCCGCTTCGCTCGACGCGGAGTGGGGAACCCTGATGGTTCCCCCTCCACACCTCCCCTTCCTTCCGATACTTTTTGACACTCTGAAAGCAGCCGTTCCTGTCCGGCATTGGACAGGAACGGCTGCTTTTTCTTTAGGGGGGAATCCGGGCGCCGGCAGGGGGAGCCGGCCATCGCCCGGCATGGCCATATTTCCCGGGCAATACCGGCGCCGTGCAGGCTGCCGGAGCTTGAAGCCGGCCGTTTCCGGGCGCCGGCCAGCAGGGCTGGCGCATGGCCGACCCGTTTGCTGCACGGTTCCGCTTTGCCGGCCTCCTGCGCGCATTTCCATGACACGCCCACCGGCCCCGCCGCCGAGGCCAAGGCCAGAGCCGCCCGCGCTGAGGGAATTCAATCCAATGGCCCGTTCGGTTGACGCCGTACTGCCGGTTTCCGGGAGCTTCACCCCCTCAAACGCTTCATAAAAATAGGTATTCATCCTTTATCGGTTCTCTCCTCTTCCGTTCGCCGAACGCCTTGTTTCTAAGGCGCATGTGCCGCCGCGGCCTGCCGCAAAACAAAAACCCTCCCACAGCGGGGAGGGTTTTTAAGGCCGCCGGTTTTATTTCTGCAGCTGCAGCAGCTTCTGCTTGAGCTCGCCTTCCATACGGCCCAGCTCCGCCTCCGCCTCGCGGCGCTTCTGCCGGCCGTCCGCCTGAATCTGCATCACTTCGTCGAGGGTGGAAATCAGGCTTTCGTTGGTATGCTGCAGCGTTTCGAGATCCACGATGCCGCGCTCCGATTCCTTGGCCGTCTCAACGGTGGCCGTCTTGAGCGCGTCCGCGTTCTTTTTGAGCAGCTCGTTGGTCAGGTCGGTGACCTTGCGCTGGGCCTCCATCGCGTCCTGCGAATGGGACAGGCCCAGGGCCAGCACCATCTGCGACTTCCACAGCGGGATGGTGTTGACGATGGTGGACTGGATCTTTTCGGTCATCAGGGTGTCGTTGCCCTGCACCAGCCGGATCTGCGGCGCCATCTGGATCGAGATGATGCGGGTCAGCTCCAGATCGTGGATCTTCTTCTCAAACCGGTTGCACAGCGCGTCGAGGTCGTTGGCCGCCTGCGCGTCCTCGGGCAGTCCCGATTTCTTCGCCTTTTCCATCAGCTCGGGCAGGGTGGTGGTGCGCACCTCGTTGAGCCGCTGCTTGCCCGCGAGGATATACATGCTCAGTTCCTTGAAATAGGAAAGGTTGACCTGATACATCTGGTCGAGCATGGCCACGTCCTTCATCAGCTGAATCTGATGCGCCTCCAGCTGGGCCGCGATCTTATCCACACTGGTTTCCGCCTTGTCGTATTTGGCCTTCATGACCGAAACCTTGTTGGCCGACCGCTTGAAGAACCCGAGGAACCCCTTCTCCTCCTCTTCGGGCGAGAAGGCTTTGAGCTCACCCACCAGATTGGCCACCATCTGGCCGATTTCGCCCATGTCCTTGGTGCGCACGCTTTTGAGCGCCGACTCGGAAAAGCCGGCGATCTTCTGCTGCGCCGCCGCACCATAGGTTAAAATGACGTTGCTGTTGGATATGTCGATCGTCTTGGCGAAATCCTCCACCATTTTGCGCTCTTCGGGGGTGAGGTTCTGCTCACTGAGATCCTCGGGCAGCGTTTCGGGCGCAGGGGCCGGCTGCATCATCGCCGGGGGCGCCTGTGTCATCGGATCCAGGGTCAGCACCGGCGCTTCCACTGTCAGGTTCATTTCGTCCGCCATTTGTTCCACCATACCTTTCCTGTATTAGAAAAGCTGCTTTACTTTCCGGGCGCGTCCTTGCCGAACACGTCCTGCCGCAGCAGCCCTTCCTGGGTCATAACATTCTCGAGTACCCGGATATCGCTGGAAATGTCCATCGCTTCCGCCTGGAACAGACTGTCCAGCTGCTTGTCGAAGGCCACCACCACCGTGTCCAGCACCTTTTCAATCTCCGCCATGGTGCGGCGGATATTCTCGCCCTGAATCCCCTGCTCCTCCATGTGGTCGTACGACCGCAGCAGCTTGAGCAGCGTGGGCAGATAATAGTCCATGAATTTGCGGATATGGGGCAGCTTGTCGGGGTTTTCCGACACCACGCGGAAAATCTGATCGGTGCGGGCCTCGAGCACCCGGATTTTGGCCGATACCGCCTCGTCCTGGATGGCCACGTCCGCCTCCCGCATCTGCCGCAGGTAATCCCGTGCTTCCTTGGGGATCACCGATTCCACCGTCTGTGCGGAGGCGGCGGCCGCCTGCTGGGCCTGCTCGGCCGCCCGCTGCCGCTGTTCCGCCTCCATCATGGCCAGCTCCTGCATCGTCATGGGCACCGAAATCTCCCGGTCCCGGATAAGCAGCCGCGACACGATGAAAAGCACCACCGATCCGCCCGCCGCCAGCGCCAGGTCAATCGGCCCGTCAAAGGTCACAAACACCGCATACAAAAGCCACCACAGCACCACCAGGAACCACGGGGCAAGCGACTTCTTTTTGACCACCTTGCGGGCCATGACGGGCGCCGGCCGCTGCGGCACCATGGGCCGCACCTGCGGCGCCCCCTGGGGCGCGGGGTTCTGATATTGGTAGTGATACTGGTACGACGGCGCCGGTTGGGGTTGGGGCTGCGGTTGAGGCTGGGGCTGGGGCTGCGGGACCGGCGTCCCGTTCGGGTTGTATGGATACTGGTTCATCTGGGCCGATCCCTCATTTCTATCCGGTATATACGCTATTTGTATTGTACGCAACTTTGCGTACCCTGTCAAGGAACTCCTTCTTAATTTTATACCGCAAAGGTTAAGGAATTCTTCTGTCACCCGGGCCAAAACCGAAATTCCGCTTGCTTTTTACAAAATATGTGGTATACTAAAAACCAATAACGCAGCGATGGAGAGAGTAAGCGGTGTATTTTCCTCCACAGAGAGGGGCGAGGCGGCCGGCCGGCCGCGGCTGAAAGCGCCCCGCGGAAGCGCACCGCCGAAGTTCACTCCGGAGCGGCAGGGCTTAAACGCCGCCCGGCGGAGTAGGCTCTGACGGCGGGCCCCGTTACCGGCCGCAGAAGTGTTTGCTTCATGCAAAAACCAGGGTGGTACCACGGAGACGGTGTCTTCGTCCCTTTTACGGGGGCGGAGGCTTTTTTTATTCCCAAAAGAAAGGCAGGCTATTCACGCATGAAAGAAAAAATCGATGCCCTGCGGGCCGGCGCCTTGCAGGAACTGCAAAAGCTGAACCTTCCCAAAGAGCTGGAGGAGTTCCGCGTGCGCATCATGGGCAAAAAGGGCGCCCTGACCGAGCTGCTGCGCGGCATGGGCAGCCTTCCGGCGGAGGAACGCCCCCGCGTCGGCCAGATGGTCAACGAGCTGCGCGCCGAGCTGGAACAGGCGCTCACCGAACGGGCCGGCGCGATTCAGAAGGCGCTGCAGGAGGCCCGTCTCGAGGAGGAGCGCCTCGACGTGACCATGCCGGGCAGCATCACCGCCCCCGGCGGCCTGCATCCGCTGCACATCGTACTGGAGGACATGATCGACGTGTTCCAGTCGATGGGCTTCGACGTGGTGGACGGCCCCGAGGTGGAAACCGACCACTACTGCTTCGAGGCGCTCAACCTGCCCAAGGATCACCCCGCCCGCGACATGCAGGACACCTTCTATCTGACAAGCGACCTGCTGCTGCGTTCCCAGACCTCCTCGGCCCAGATCCGCACCATGGAACAGCGCAAGCCCCCCATCCGCATCATCTGCCCCGGCCGCGTTTACCGCGCGGACGAGGTGGACGCCACCCACTCGCCCATCTTCCATCAGGTGGAGGGCCTTGTGGTGGACAAGGGGGTCACCCTGTGCGATCTCAAAGGGGTGCTCGAGCAGTTTGCGCACGAAATCTACGGCCCCGAAACCAAGGTCAAGTTCCGTCCCTCCTATTTCCCCTTCACCGAACCCAGCGTGGAGGTGGACGTCTCCTGCTCCGCCTGCGGGGGCAAGGGCTGCCGCGTGTGCAAGGGCAGCGGCTGGATTGAAATTCTCGGCGCCGGCATGGTGCACCCCCACGTGCTCGCCGGCTGCGGCATCGACCCGGAGGTGTATTCCGGCTTTGCCTTCGGCATCGGTCTGGACCGGCTGACCACCACCCGGTATAAAATCAGCGATATCCGTCTCCTGTTCGAGAACGACCTGCGCTTCCTCGAACAGTTCGCCTAAGGAAAGGAGCAATCGACGATGAAAATGGCACTCAGCTGGCTCAAACGGTACGTGGACATCGACGTGCCGGTGGCCGAACTGTGCGATAAAATGGTGATGGCAGGCTTTGAGGTGGAAAGCGTGGAGGACCTCTCCGCCACGATGGACAACGTGGTGGTGGGCCGCATCGTCAAGCTGGAAAAACACCCCGACGCCGACAAGCTGCAGATCTGTCAGATTGACATCGGCGCGGACGAACCGGTGCAGATCGTCACCGGCGCGGACAACGTGTTCGAGGGGGCGCTGGTGCCCGCTTCGCTGCACGATTCCCATCTGCCCAACGGCATGCACATCAAAAAGGGCAAGCTGCGCGGCGTCGCCTCCAACGGCATGCTCTGCTCCGGCGAGGAGCTGTGCCTTAAGGAAGAGGATTACCCCGGCGCGGGCGTGCACGGCATCCTGATCCTCCAAGGCGACTGGAAGCCCGGCACCGATATGCGCGAGGTGCTGCAGCTCGACGACGTGGTCATCGACTTCAAAATCACCGCCAACCGCCCCGACTGCCAGAGCGTGCTCGGCGTGGCGCGGGAGGTGGCCGTCGTCCTGGGCAAAGAATGCCGCACCCCTGTCCCGGCTTACACCGCGAAGGGCGGCGATATCCGGGAGCATATCGACATCACGGTGAAGGATTACGACCTGTGTCCCCGGTATCTCGGCCGGGTGGTGCGCAACCTGCGCATCGCCCCCTCCCCCGACTGGATGAAGCGCTGCCTGCGCGGCGCGGGTATGCGGCCCATCAACAACATTGTGGACATCACCAACTTCGTCATGCTGGAAACGGGGCAGCCGATGCACGCCTTTGACCTGCGGGATATCCGCGGCGGGCAGATCATCGTGCGCCGGGCCGGCGACGGGGAAGGCATCACCACCCTGGACGGCAAGGCGCACACCCTGACCTCCGACATGCTCGTCATTGCGGACGCCGAGGCGCCCTCCTGCCTGGCGGGCATCATGGGCGGCCTGAACAGCGAAATCAAGGCGGACACCCGCGATCTTTTCCTCGAATGCGCCAAATTCCGCCGCGACAGCGTGCGCCGCACCGCGCGCACCCTCGGCATGCGCACCGAATCGAGCGCCCGGTTTGAAAAGGGCGTGGACATCTACGGCGTGGAATACGCCATGAACCGCGCGCTGCAGCTCATTGAGGAGCTGGACGCGGGCGATATCGTCGAGGGGGCCATCGACCGGCACGAAGAACTGCCCGCCCCGCGGCAAATCACGGTGGAAGCGCAGCGGATAAACGATCTGCTGGGCGTGCAGGTACCTATCGACGTCATGGTGGATATCCTCAACCGGCTGCAAATCACCACCACGCTCACGGACGGCCGGCTGACCTGTACGGTGCCCTCCTTCCGCGACGATGTGGAAGGCCGCGCCGATCTGGCCGAGGAGGTCATGCGCATCTACGGCTATGACCATATCGTGGGCACCCCGATGCGCGGGGTCATCGTGCGGGGGCGCCGCCTGCCCGAACGGCGGCACACCGACAAGGTCAAGGCGCTGCTCGCCGCGCGGCAGATGCGGGAAATCGTCACCTATTCCTTCATCAGCGGCAAGGCCGTGGATACCCTGTCGCTGCCCGCCGGCGATCCCCGCCGGCAGGCCATCACCCTGCTCAACCCGCTGGGCGAGGAGTATTCCACCATGCGCACCCAGCTGGCGACCAGCATGCTGACCGTGCTCGCCACCAACTACAGCCGCAAGATCCCCGCCGTGCGCTTTTTCGAGGCGGGCAAGCGCTTTGTTCCCAAGCAGCTGCCCATGACCGAGCAGCCGGAGGAGATCCCCGCCCTGTGCCTCGGCCTGTACGGCGAAGGGGAGGATTTCTTCACCCTCAAGGGTCTGGTGGAGGATCTGCTGCGCGCCTTCCGCGTCCCGGCGGAATACGCCGTCTCGGCCGAGCCGTATCTCCATCCGGGCCGGCAGGCCAACGCCCTGGCGGACGGCCGGGTCATCGCCACGCTGGGCGAGGTGCACCCCGATACGGCCGCCCTTTACGGAATCGACACCCGCGTGTATCTGGCCGAAATCGATCTGCCTTCCCTCTTTGCCTATGCGGGCCAGCCCACCGTGTACCGCCCGCTGCCCCGCTTCCCGGCGGTGGAACGGGATCTGGCGCTGCTGTGTGACGACGACATGCCGGTGGCCGAAATCGAAAAGACCATCCGGGCGGCGGGCGGCCGCCTGCTCGAGAGCGTGACGCTGTTCGACGTGTACCGCGGGGCCCAGATCGCCGCCGGCAAAAAGAGCGTGGCCTACAGCCTAATGTTCCGCTCGGCGGAGGGCACCCTCACCGACGAACAGATCGAACCCGCCCTTAAGAAAATCTTCAAAAATTTGGATGAAAAAGGCTGCATTCTCCGCTCATAATCCCTTGAAATAGGGCATAGAGTGCTGTATAATAGGAAACGCGGACAATCCCCGAGAAATATTTTGGATACAAACGGGTATTTTATCCGCAAACCGGCATTCTAAAAGGAGAGCAGACTGGAGGGAGCGCCATGCTGGACAGGACGATGACTTTTTCGCTCGGCGATGACAAGGAACAGGAAATGAAGGCCGTGCTTACCACGGTATATGACGCTCTTCGCGAAAAGGGATACAACCCCATCAACCAGATTGTGGGCTATCTTCTTTCGGAGGACCCGACCTACATCACCACCCACAACAACGCCCGCAGCCTTATCCGCAAACTGGACCGGGACGAACTGCTGCGCGCGCTGGTGCGGTCCTATCTGAATAACTGACAAACGGGTCCGGCAGGTTGGCCGGACCCGTTTTCTTCCCGGTATCCCCATTTTTCTCTTTACAGCGATGGAAGGGTATGGTATACTGAAATGTAACCGCAAAATCCGTGTAATACAGGCCGGCTTCCCGGCTTTCAGGAGGGTTTCGCCACATGGCAGAAAAAGCGAAAAAAAACAAGTTCCTTTTGTATAAAGGCCGGCCCCTTGTCCGGTCGGGCAACACGCTGTACTACGGCAACATGTCGGACAAGTGCGTCGTGATGTTCCAGATTCTGTCCACCAAGAAGGTGGGCGATATGACCATGGCGGACAAGGTGCAGGTGCAGCTCATGTCCACCGATCCCGATCTGCGCATGAAGGAACGCATTCTCAAGAAAAGCGAAAAAAGCGGCCTGTACAACGCGATGGACATCGGCGTTATCTGGCTGGAACGCGCACTGGAAGCGAACTGATGCTGGGCCCCGGCGGCCCGCCCATACCGGACAGGCTTTCCCAGGTATTGCCCTGACAATTGCATAATTTTACGAGAAAGCTGCCCGAAACACCGTTGATTTCGGCAGCTTTCGCTTATTTTTTATTGTCATGCGGGCATAAATATGCTATGGTAAAGATAAACACTTTGGAAAGGTGGCCCGACATGAAACGACTGCTTCTCATTCTCAATCCCTGCGCGGGGAAAATGAAGTCGAAAACCGCCTTGTTCGATATCGTGGATATCCTGTGCCGCGGCCCGTATCTGGTCACCACGCAGATCACCACCCACCGGGGCCATGCCGCCGAGCTGGCCCGCACCGCCGCCGAAACGGGGCATTCCCGCATTGTATGCTGCGGCGGCGACGGCACCCTCAGCGAAACGGTGGACGGCAATATGCACGCCAAAAAGCCGCTGCCCATCGGTTATATCCCGGCGGGCAGCACCAACGACTTCGCCGCGAGCGCGGGCATTCCCGCCGACCCGGCGGTGGCGGCGGCCATGGTCGCGGCGGGCAAGCCGGTTCCGCTCGACCTGGGCCGGTTCGGCGCCGATCGCTATTTCACCTACAGCGCCTCTTTCGGCGCCTTCACCGCCGCCTCCTACAGTGCGCCGCAGCCGGCGAAAAACCGGCTGGGCCATATGGCCTATATTCTCGAAGGGGTCAAGGATATCAGTAAAATCAAGCCCTATCACGTCCGTGTGGAGGCGGACGGCGCGGTGTATGAGGACGATTACGTTTTCGGCGCGGTGTGCAATTCCGTTACCATGGCCGGCATGGTCAAGTTCAAGTCGGATATCGTGGATATGCAGGACGGCCGGCTGGAGGTGGTGCTCATCAAAATGCCCGCCTCCCTCGCCGATCTGACCCAGATCGTGCATGCTCTTCCCCGCCTCGACTGCCACAACGACCGCATCGATCTGTTTCAGGCGCAGGAAATCCGTTTTACCCTGCCCGAAGCGCTGCCCTGGTCGCTTGACGGGGAGTGCGCCGACGGAGAGCAAACGGTCGCCATCACTACCCAGCCCGGCGCTCTGCAGCTGATTAAATAAGCATTTTTCGTGCTTCTCTGAAGCCCTGTGGAGTGCGGCTTTGCAAAGGACGCCGGGCCACGCGGCGGCTTTCGGCGGCAGGGCCGGTTCTGTGCTCCGTATTGCCCGCCTGCCGCCCCGCCGCTGCGCGAACGCCCGGCCGCGAAAGGCTCCCGCGGTTTCGCCGGCTTTTCCCATATGAAAAAGGGCGCCCCGCCGATTGCACGGCGGGGCGCCCTTGCAGAGTGTCAAAAAAGTATCGGAAGGAAGGGGAGGTGTGGAGGGGGAACCATCAGGGTTCCCCACTCCGCGTCGAGCGAAGCGGATCAAAGCCGCCTTCAGGCGGCCGAAAGTGGGGAAAATCATCCGGTTTTCCCCACTTTCGTATTCAGCTTGTCAAAGAAGTCTTGCATGCGAGACTTCTTTGACAAGCTGAAAGGGCGCCCCGCCGATTGCACGGCGGGGCGCCCTTGTTTTATGTCTTTTACACCCTATCCAGGCTCTGTTTGATATCGTCGAGGATATCCTCCACGTTCTCCAGGCCCACCGAGAACCGGATGAGCCCCGGATTGACACCCGCGGCGACCAGCTGCTCGTCGGTGAGCTGCCGATGGGTGGCGCTCGCGGGGTGCAGCACACAGGTGCGGATATCCGCCACGTGCACCTCATTGGAGGCGAGCTTCAGCCCGTCCATGAACTTGACGGCCGCCGCCTTGCCCCCCTTGATGACGATGGAGATCACGCCGCAGGTGCCGTTCGGCAGATACTTTTCAGCCAGCGCATGGTATTTGTCCCCCGGCAGCGCCGCATACCGCACCGACTCGATCTTTTCGCTCGCCGCGAAGAATTCCGCCACTATCCGGGCATTCTCGCAATACTGCTTCATGCGCACCGGCAGCGTCTCCAGCCCGAGATTGAGCAGGAAGGCCGAATGGGCGGACGGGTAGCAGCCGAAGTCCCGCATAAGCTGCATGCGCGCCTTGATAATGTACGCCGCCGCACCGAAATCCCGGGTGTACACCACGCCGTGGTACGACTCGTCCGGTTCGGTGAAATCGGGGAAATTCCCGTTGGCCCAGTCGAACTTGCCGCTGTCGATGATCACGCCGCCCGTCTGCAGCGCGTGGCCGTCCATGTATTTGGAGGTGGAATGCACCACGATGTCCGCACCGAAGGCGATCGGCTTGCACAGCATGGGGGTGGCGAAGGTGTTGTCGATGATGAGCGGCACGCCGTGCCGGTGGGCCACCCGGGCAAACTTTTCAATATCCAGCACCGCCAGCGCCGGATTGGCCAGCGTCTCGCCGAAGACCGCCTTGGTGTTGGGCTTGAACGCCGCGTCCAGCGTGGCTTCATCCGCGTCGGCGTCCACAAAAATGCACTCGATGCCCAGCTTCTGCAGCCGCACGGCGAACAGGTTGACCGTGCCGCCGTAGATGGTGGAGGTGCTGATAAAGCTGTCGCCCGCGTTGCACAGGTTGAGTATCGACAGCAGCGACGCCGCCTGGCCCGAGGAGGTCAGCATCGCACCCACGCCGCCTTCCAGATCGGCCAGCTTTTTCTCCACCGCCTCGCAGGTTGGGTTGGAAAAGCGGGAATACATGTGGGCGGTGGGCATGTCAAACAGCGCGCCGATATGCTCGGTCGAATCAAACACATAGGTCGTGCTCTGCACGATGGGCATCACGCGAGGGCCGCCGTTTTCCGGCGTATAGCCGGCGTGCAGGCATTTGGTTTCGTCTTTCATACAGAAGGTCCCTCCCAGGAGAATTCAAATTATTTTCCATTGTAGCACTCCCCCAGCCGCCCTGTCAAGCTATGCCGTGGGCCCTGCCGTTGTGCCTGTTCCCACCATACAGCGCCGGGGTGCATTACGGGAGAGACCGTCTGTCCACCGATCAAAGCGGGGACCGTGCCGGCACGGTCCCCGCTTTTTACGCCTATTCCCGCCGAAGCGCCTCGACCGGGCGCAGGCGGGCCGCCTTGACGGCGGGATACACGCCGAACAGCGCGCCCACCGTCACCGAAAAGGCCACCACCCACAGCAGGCTTGTCAGCGGCAGCGGCATGGCTATCCCCATCACCTGCATGCCCAGCCAGCACGCGCCGCCGCCCAGCACAAGGCCCGCCAGGCTGCCCAGCAGCGACAGGATGACCGATTCGGCCAGAAACTCGAGCAGGATGCGCCCGCTCGACGCGCCGATCGCTTTTTTTACCCCGATTTCCCGGGTGCGCTCGCTGACCGAGGCAAGCATGATGGTCATGATCCCCAGCCCCGATACAACGAGCGAAATGCCGCTGATGGCGGTGAGCACCAGCGTCACGATATCCATCAGCCCGCTGAGCCGGTCCTTCTGGGCGGCCAGGTTGTCGGTGCGGTACAGGCCGGAGGTCCCGCTTGTGCGCTCCAGCGTGGAGAGGATGACCTCCTGTGCCCGGTCCACGTCGCTTCCCGTTTTCACCCGCACGGCGATTTGATCAAAGGTTTCCCGCCCGGTGATGTTCTGCATGGTGGTGTAGGGAATGCAGATCATGCCGGGAATAAACTCGGTCACATTCTGCAGCAGGCTGCTGCCCGTGGCGGTGACGCCGATGATCTCGAATTCCTCCTCCACGTCGCCTATTTGCAGCAGGATGGTCTTGCCCGTCACGTTATCCCGCTGATACGCCGCCCGCGCCACCGATTCGTCCACCAAACAGACGGGCAGCGCCCCCTGCACGTCGCCCGGGGTGATTTCCCGGCCGTATCGCAGGCTGAGCGAAATAACCTGCGCCGTGCCCGCGTCAATGCCGCAGATCATGGCGCTGTCGCTCGTGTTGCACAGCACCGAAGCGGAAAATTCGATCATCAGCGGCATGGCCTGCTCCACCTGACCGATTTCGCGTATCGTCTCCAGATCGGTTAGGGACAGGCCGCCCACCGCGCTGCCCGTGCTCACCGACAGGCCGTTGAGCCCCATGCTGTCCAGTTCCCGGTTGACCGCCGACTTTCCCACGGCGCTGATCAGCGACACGATTACCACCATCACCACGCCCACCGTGATGCTGCACACGGTCAGCAGGGTGCGCAAGCGTTTGCGCGTCAGGCTTTTCAGCGCACAGGAGAGAATATCGCCCATGGTATCGCTCCTCTCGTATGTTGTGCGGCGCCGGTTATGCGCCTTATTTGTACACGACGGGGGTGCCCTCCTCCGGGATGACATCGGGATTGGACGCAATCACATCCCCCGGCTGCAGCCCTTCGGTGACCTGAAACCCGGCGGTCAGCTCCTCGCCCGTGACAATCACCTGTTTGACCGCCGCGCCGTTCTCGATCCGGTACACGTATTCCCGGTTTTCCTCGTCCTGCAGCACGCAGCCGTACGGCACCACCACCGTATCCTGCGCCTCGTCCACCACCACGCGCGCCTTGGCCGTCAGCCCCAGACGCAGCGATTCGTCCAGCTCGTCCGCCTGCAGGCTTATCACCGCGTCCACCACCGTCTCGCTGACCGTGCCGTTGAGCTGCTGCCGCGCGCTGGTGGCGATGCTTTTGACCACGCCGTGGTAAGTCTGCTTTTCAAACGCCACACCGGAGACCTTAACCGCCTGCCCTACCCTGACCTTCTTGAGATCCCGCTCATGTATGGCCACCTTGACCTGCAGCGAGCTGTCGGGCGCTATCTCCACGCAGGGATTGGACGCGTCAACCAGCCCGCCGCTCTCCACGCTGAGGCTCGTTACCACGCCCGCCACCGGCGCGGTCACCTCGTTTTCCAAATTCTCCGGCACCTGTCCGGATACCGAACTGCCGCCCAGAGAGGCAAGCGCCTGCCGGGTGGCCTCCACGTCCACGGTAAAGAGCAGATCGCCTTTCTTTACCTCCTGGCCGGCCTGGACGTATACGTCCTGCGCAATGCAGGCCACGTCCGCGTACACCTTCTGGCTTTCCACCGCCTCAATCTTGCCGCTGCACGACACCGTTTTTTCCACCGCCTGGCTTTTCACGGTATAGGCCGTCACCGTCACCGGCTCCACCCGCACCGCCGCGCCCGCCAGCCGTATCCCCACGATGAGCGCCGCCGTTATCACCGCCAGCCAACCATATTTTTTCATCCTGCCACTCGCCTTTCCCGCCCATACGGAAAAAACACCGCTCCGCGGGCGGTGCTCTGCTGCCGGGCCCTGTGATGTTGCGCCGCCCGCTTCCCGCTCGGATCGCCGGACGGCCTGTGCTTTTATTGTGCGGCATTTA
Organism: uncultured Oscillospiraceae bacterium; assembly: GCA_902478605.1. GTDB lineage: Bacteria > Bacillota > Clostridia > Oscillospirales > Acutalibacteraceae > UMGS856. The sequence goes on along the minus strand of CABSLQ010000018.1, from coordinate 34,900 downwards.
CGGGGAAATATGAGGGGATTTTTCTTCCAGTATATGGCCAAAAACGCCCGGCCGGCGGTCATGAAACGAAGAAAAGCTGCCTGCCTTCCATGCGCATGCAGCCTGTTCTCTGCGCTGTGCCGTCAACGCTTTCCCAGCGGCCTTTTCACGGCATAAAAAAAGCAGCGGCCGTCCGGGCCGCTGCCTTCTGCGCAGGTTATTCTTTTTTCTTCGCGCTTTTCTGCGCTTTGATCACCTTGAGGCGGGAGAAATCCTCCCGTTCCTTTTCGTCGAGCGAATCGGTGATGTATTTCACCGTGCCGGTCAGGCGGGGAATGATGATGTTCTTCAGGGCGTTCGCCCGCTTCTGCGTCTTGCCCACCGCCGTGGCGAGGCGGTACACGCTGTTCTCCACCTCGGCCAGCTCGGCCGTCAGCTTCTTGACCCGGTCGAATTTGATATACGCCTCGTCCACCAGCGGGCTGGTCGCCATAAAGCCGTAGCTCAGCTCCACCGGCGTCGCCTCCAGCGTGACGATGGGAATTTCCACCCCCATGACGCTGCGCGCCGAAAGGGACAGCCCCCGTTCCACCGGCACCGATTCGGCAATGTCGTCGCACACGCCGTGGGCCACGTTGGCCCGCTGCAGCGCGAGGTACGCCTCGGCGTAGCAGGAATCGATCTGCGACTGGATAGCCGCCGCCCGGTCGATGAGCCCCATCATCTCGCGCACAATGATGTTGCGCTTGCGGTCGAGCAGCTCAAAGCCGACCTTGGCGAGATCGAGCGATTTTTTGGTATTGATGAGATTGCCCTTGGTGGGAAACACCTGCTGCGCCACCGAAAATCACCGCCTTCTGTCAGGTCGCCGCTTTGGCGGCCGATGCCTCGTCGGCCCGCTCGGGATGATAATGCTTCTCGAGCATCTTGTCGTCCACCCGGTCGAGCTCCTCGCGCGGCAGGGTGGAAAGCAGCCGCCAGCCGAGATCCAGCGTCTGGTCGATCGACCGGCTTTCGTTAAGGCCCTGGTTGATATACTGCCGGTCGAACAGCCGCCCGAATTCCAGCAGCTTCTTATCATTCGGGGACAGCTCCTCCTCGCCGATAACCGACGCGAGGGAGCGCGCCTCCTGCACCCGCGCGTAGCAGGCGAACAGCTGGTTGGACACGGCGGCGTGATCCTCCCGGGTGAACCCTTCGCCGATGCCGTCCTTCATCAGACGGGACAGGGAGGGCAGCACCGAGACGGGCGGATAAATCCCGCTGCCGTCCAGCGCGCGGTCAAGCACAATCTGTCCCTCGGTGATATACCCGGTCAGGTCGGGGACCGGGTGGGTGATGTCGTCGTTGGGCATGGTGAGGATGGGCAGCTGGGTCACCGATCCCTTGCTTCCCTTGATCATGCCCGCCCGCTCGTACAGCGAGGCGAGGTCGGAATACAGATAGCCGGGATACCCCTTCCGGCCGGGGATCTCCCCCTTGGAGGCGGAGAATTCGCGGCACGCCTCGGCATAGGAGGTCATGTCGGTCATGATGACCAGAATATGCATATCCCGGTCAAAGGCCAGGTATTCCGCCGCCGTCAGCGCGCAGCGGGGGGTCAGGATACGCTCAATGATGGGGTCGTTGGACAAGTTGAGGAACATCGCCACCCGGCCGAGCACGCCGCTTTCCTCAAAGCTGCGCCGGAAGAAGTCGGCGACGTCGTTGGTCACCCCCATCGCGGCGAACACGATGGCAAAATCCGCCCCCGATTCGTCCGCGATTTTCGCCTGCCGCGCAATCTGGGCGGCCAGCTCGTTGTGCCGCATGCCCGACCCGGAAAAGATGGGCAGCTTCTGCCCCCGGATAAGGGTCATCATGCAGTCGATGGAGGAGATGCCCGTCTCGATATAGTTGCGGGGATACACGCGGGACACGGGATTGATGGCCGTGCCGTTGATGTCCCGCCGCACAACGGGGAAAATATCGCCCATCCCGTCGATCGGCCGGCCCGCGCCGTCAAAAATACGGCCGAGCAGCTCGGGGGACAGCGACATCTCCACCGGATGGCCAAGCAGACGGGTACGGGTATTTTCCAGCGCGATGCCGTTCGTCCCTTCGAACACCTGGATCACCGCGCGGTCGCCTTCCATCTGCACAATACGGCCGGCCCGCTCGGCGCCGCCGTCCAGGCGGATGGTGACCGTCTCCTCGAAGGAGGCGCCTTCCACCCCGTCGAGCACGATGAGCGACCCGTTTATCTCCTTCACGCCGATGTATTCGATAATCATATCCTATCTTCCATTCTCTCACACGGGCCCGCCGCGCGTCATTTCTTCAGCGTCGCCAGCGCGTCGTCGATCTCCTTGTAATACGCGTCGAACAGCTCCGGCTTGTCGTTGGGCACGTCGTACTTCATGCGGGTGAGCTTGTCGAACAGCCCGAGAGCCGTTACCTGCGACAGCGGGACGGACGCCGCGACAAGCGCCTGCGCCGCCCGGTGCAGGTACAGAATCACCTGCATCATCTTCAGCTGCTTCTCCAGCGGGACAAAGGTGTCGTCCTGGTGATAGGCGTTCTGCTGCAGAAAGCCCACGCGGATCACCCGCGCCGTCTCGATGACCAGCTTCTGATCATCGGGCAGCACGTCGGAGCCTATCAGCTTGACGATTTCCATCAGCTGGTTCTCCTCCTGCAGCAGCTGGGCCAGCCGGGTGCGGCAGTCCTGAAAATCCTCGCCCACATGCCGGGCATACCACGCGGACAGATCGCCGATATATTCGCTGTAGCTGGAGGTCCAGTTGATGGCCGGATAATGCCGGGCATAGGCCAGCGCCTTGTCCAGCGCCCAGAAGCAGCGGGTGAACCGCTTGGTGTTCTGGGTGACCGGCTCGGAAAAGTCGCTGCCCTGGGGGGAAACGGCCCCGATGATGGTCACGCTGCCCTTTTCGCCGCCGAGCGTCTGCACCATGCCGGCCCGCTCGTAAAAGGCGGCCAGCCGCGACGGCAGATAGGCGGGGAAGCCTTCCTCGGCCGGCATTTCCTCCAGCCGGCCCGAAATCTCGCGCAGCGCCTCCGCCCACCGGGAGGTGGAATCGGCCATAATCGCCACGTGATACCCCATGTCGCGGTAATATTCGGCCAGCGTGATGCCGGTGTAAATCGACGCCTCACGCGCCGCCACCGGCATGTTGGAGGTGTTGGCGATGAGGGTGGTGCGATCGGTCATGGGCCGGCCCGATTTGGGGTCGATGAGCTCGGAGAACTCCTCGAGCACCTGGGACATCTCGTTGCCCCGTTCGCCGCAGCCGACGTAGACAATGATGTCCGCGTCGCACCATTTGGCCAGCTGATGCTGGGTCATGGTCTTGCCCGTGCCGAAGCCGCCGGGGATGGCCGCCGTGCCGCCCTTGGCCACCGGGAAAAGGGTGTCGATAACCCGCTGTCCCGTGATGAGGGGCTGATCGGGGAAGAGCCGCTCGCCCACCGGGCGGGGGGTGCGGATGGGCCACCGCTGGCACAGGGTCAGCTCGTGATCCTGCCCCGCCTCGTCGGTCAGGGTGACGATCGGCTCCCGCACCGTATAGGCGCCGTCCGGCTTCGCCGTCTTGACCACGCCGGAAAGGCCCGGCGGCACCAGGCAGCGGTGCTCGATGATGGGCGTCTCGGGGCAGGTGGCGTACACCTCGCCCGCGCGCAGCGTCTGCCCTTCTTTTACCTTTACCGTGACCTGCCAGGTCTTCTCCCCGTCGAGGGAGGACACGGCAACGCCGCGGTGGATGAAATCGCCCGACTGCTCCGCAATGGCGCGCAGCGGCCGTTCGATGCCGTCAAAAATATTGTCCAGTATGCCCGGACCCAGCTCGGCGCACAGCGGTCCGCCGGTGCCCTGCACCGGCTCGCCCACGCGCAGACCGGTCGTGTTCTCATATACCTGAATGGTGGCGGCCGCATCGGTGATGCCGATAACCTCGCCGACCAGCTTTTCCTCTCCCACGAGCACCATTTCCATCATGGAAAAGCCGGTATCGCCCAGCACCGTCACCACGGGGCCGTTTATTCCGTGTATTGTCTGCATGCCTGCGCCCCCTTAATCCATCGTCAAGCCGGAGGTGGTCTCAAACCAGTCCCGCTGCTCGTCCAGCCGGGCGTCGAGCGAATCGTCCGCCAGCAGCCCCGCCGCGGCGTTGACGCCGCGCAGGCCGCCCAGGCGGATATCGTCGGACAATTCCACCCGGCTTCCCTCCGGACACAGGGCGGCGAGCGCCTGCACATGTCCCGCGTCGCGGGTCGCCAGCTGATACACCGTACCCTCCGCCGGCAGCCGGCGGCTCATCGCCTGCAGCGACGCCTGCAGAAAGGCGGCATAATCCGGCGACGCCGCAAACGCCGCGATCTGCTCCTCCGCCGCGGCGAACACCGCATCCATCATGCCCTGCCGCTTGCTCAGCAGCTTTTTGCGCGCCTCCAGCTCCCGGCGGGAAATCTCCCGGCTGGCCTGGCTGCGCAGCTGCGTGCGCTCCTTCTGAATGAGCTCATATACATCGGCGAGCACCTGCTGCTCCGCCTGCATAAGCCGCTCCGCCTTGAAATCCTCCACCTCCTGGTGGATCCGCTGCCGCTGTTCCTCGGCATAGGCGGTTATCGCCTGTACAAATTTACTGACCTTTTCATCGCTGTTTGCCATACAGAGGCCTCCCTTCTCCGGCGCCGTGAGGCCGGGATCAAATCCGAATGCCAATGGCCTCCCGGACATAACGGGTGATGGAATCCTTCGCGCGCCCGTTGCCGTGCCGGTCGGGAATCTCCACAATGAGCGGACGGGAACGGTTGAGCTTGAGGTCGTCCACAAGCGGGCCGCACATACGCACGAGGTGTTCGGTCATCAGAATGACCGCCACATCCTCCATGGCCATGGCTTCCTCCAGTGCCCGATTGACCTCCTCCGGCTCGTGCACCACCGTGCCCTCGATGCCGGCCAGACGCATGCCCACGCGGGTGTCGTTGTTATCGCTGATGACATAAAAACGCACGGTATTCACACTCCTTCCGCCGTGCCGCCGGTTCTATTGCAGAACCAGGATCATGATCGCGATGAGCAGGCCGTACAGACCGAAGCCTTCGCCCAGGGCGACGAAGATGATGGATTTACCGAAGGATTTGGGGTCTTCGGCCGTCGCGCCGATGGCCGCCGGCGCGCCCGAGGCCACCGCGATGCCGCCGCCGATGCCGGCCAGGCCGACCGCCAGCGCCGCGGCGATGTATTTCATGCCGTCGCCCACCGTGGTAGCGGCCGCCGCCGTTTCCACCGTTTCCTCACCCGCAGCGGGTTCCTCCGCCGGGGCAGCGGACGCCATGAAGGGCAGCGCGCAGGTGGCCGCCACAATCAGGATCAGGGTCAGGAAATGCACCCGCATCACCTTTTTGACCGGTTTGCCTTTTTTGACCAGCACAAAAGCGATGGCCACCGACAGGATAAGCATCGCCACGGGAACAACCAGATACAGCATATTCATTGCGAATTCCTCCAATTTCAAATGGTTTATCTTTACAGCCGCACGACCGGACTTCCGGCCGTGCCGCCTCATTTCGCCTGTTTGCCCGACAGGGACAGGGGCCGGAACGCGCGGCCGTCGCCGATGTAATACCGGCTGAACATCTCGTAAAACTCCAGACGCATGACCTGGATGGAGACGAGCAGCGCCTCCATGCCCATGACCAGCCCGTTGCCGATGACCACCGCAACGGTGAAGCCCACCGGCCCGAACAGCTCGGCGATGGCGAACACGGCCATCATCATGCCCGCGTGCACCAGCACGAAGGCGGCCACCCGCAGGAAAGACATCGTGTTGGACACATAGGACAGCAGCATTTCAAACAGCTCGAAGAAGTTCTGCACGCAGAACTCGCCCCATTTTTCGGGCCGCCAGTCCTTTTCTCCCGCGACCAGCTTGCCGAGCGGCTCCCGCAGGAAGATGAGCACCAGCGGCAGGGCGATGAGCAGCAGGATATACGCGGCATTCAGCACATGCCAGCCGAAGAGCAGCTGCCCGCCCAGTCCGAAGACGAGCGACGCGTAAAAGACGAAGCCGGCGATGCCGTTCGCCCCGAAGAGGGCATTTTCGTAGTTGCGCTGCTTGAAGCTGGAATAGATGTTGAGCCCCATGGCCAGCAGAATCAGCGTCAGCCCGATGACCACGGCAAAGAGGATAATACCCGTCGCCATGCTGGATTCCATCACCTCGACCGGCTTTTCCTCCAGGCCGAACAGCGCCTTGTACAGCGGATCGAGCACATGCTCAAAGCCGAACACCGACCCGTATACCAGGCCGAACACCGCCGACGAGATACCGCAGGGAATCAGGATGCGGCCGATGGGCATCTGCTTGAACTTCCACATGGCCCAGCCTATCACCGACAGGAGCAGGCCCTGTCCCAGATCGCCGAACATGATGCCGAAAAGCAGGGTGAAGGTGATGGCCACAAAGGCGGTGGGATCCACCTCGTTATAACGCGGCAGGCCGTACATGTCCACCAAATATTCGAAGGGCCGGAAGGTGCGCGCGTTGCGCAGGGTGACCGGCGGCGTGTGGTGGGAATCGGCATCTGCCCGCTCAATGGAAAATTCGATGCCGTCGATTTTGTCCAGCGCCTCGCGGAACCGCTTTTCCTCCCGCGCCGGGATCCAGCCGGCGAGGATGAACTTGTCGTTGTACCGCGCGGCATACCGGCGCACGCTGAACAGGGCGGCCAGCTGCGCCAGCCGGGCGTGCACCTGCCGGCAGAGGGTCTGTTCCTCCTCCCACCAGGCGGCGATCTCCTTGTGCAGCGCGTCCAGCCGGCCGGCGGTTTCCTCCCGCTGGGCCTTCAGCTTGGCGATGATCTCCTCCGGCGTGCCCTCCGCGGCGGGAATGCGCAGCCGCTCGAAATACAGGCTGGAAAAGATGCGGTCCACGTCGGCCGCCATTTCCAGCGGGGCGAAATACACGCCCCAGTAATATTCGGCGTCGCTCGCGCCGGGGAAGAACAGCACATACGGGTTCTCGTTATACGCCCGCAGCTTTTCAAAGCTCTCCCGGGGCAGACGGCCGAACCGCACCTTGATGGTTTCGCAGCTGGTGATGGCGTCCAGATCGATGTCCAGTCCGCGGAAATGCTCGAACTGTTCGATGTCGCGGTTGAACGCCTCCATGCGGGTGGTCAGCTCGCCCCGCTGCTGGGACAGCGCGGCCGCCTTGTCCGAAAACGTCTTGGTGTACTGCAGCAGGTCCTTAACCTCCATGGTGGACGGCGGGACGGCGGGCGTCGTTTTCCCGCCCACGCGCGTCACGGAGGATTCCAGCAGGCTCAGCGGCGCCGTGTAGGGGTTTTCCTCCTGCACGGCCATGAAGCCGGACGTATCCGAAAAGAAGGTCATCGCGTCGTCCGGCTGGAAGACCCCGCTGCATCCGCAGGCGTAGACCACGTCGTCCAGGCTTTTCATCTGCCCGATGACGTTGACCAGCTTCATTTTGGTAACGGCCATATCCTCACCTCCTCGTTATGGCTCCAGCAGAACCAGCATGGGTTTTATCTCTTCCGGGGGCAGGCCGTACCGAATGCCCTCGATGACGTTGATGATATCGTCCAGCTCCACGTCCATGAGCATCATATAGGATACGAGCACCACCATCGGGTGCACCGAATAGTGCAGATGCCGCCGGGCGTTGAAGTACGGAACCCGGTGGTGCAGGTCGTGCAGGAACGCCCGCTGTGCCTCCGGCAGCGCCTTGCCCACCCTGGTGGTGTAAAAGAGGCGCAGCACCTCCTGCGCGTCGGGCGCGTCGATCAGGCGGTCCATCATCTTGGCCGGAATGCACCGGCCATAGGGAAGCAGGTTGGCCCGGATCACCTCGGGCGGCATATGGAAATACCGTTTCATCCGGACGATGCGGGAAACGTTCTGCGCGTCCAGCTGCGTTCCGCACAAATCCACCAGCTGCTCGTGCAGCTCGCCCTTGGTTTCGTCGATGATGGCCAGCAGCGTATTGTACAGATACGTATACAGTGCGTTTTCAATGGCGGTCAGCCGTATCTGCCCGTTCTCGGGCGGGAACTGCCGGATCAGGCGGGCGTAGGGCGAGCTGCCCAGCGCCTCGACCAGCGCCTCCTGCGTTTTGGCGGCGCCCATGCGCATGAAATCGAGACGGGACTGGGACGCGAAAAAGAGCGGCATGGAAAAGAAAAACTCGTCGCTGCGCCCCGCGCTTATCAGCCGCAGGCACTGCACAATCTGTTCCACTTCGCTGCGCCGGATGATGTAATCGGCCATGTGCATGTCCACCGTCAAGTCGTACCGGCACAGCGAGGAATAGTCGTTAAATTGTTTGCGCCGCAGCAGCATCTCCAGATGGCCCCGGTGGATGGTGGCCTCGTTGATTTCCCGCAGCACGGTCGCATACGCGGTGTTGTTTTTCAAATACGCGGCCACTTCGCTTACGCTGTGGCAGCTGAGCAGCTCGCTGAAATTCTGCGCCTTGAGGCTGTGGCCGTACATGGCGCGGGCCTTGGCCAGCAGAACATTTGCGGAAGGCGCCGATGCGCGCATACCTCTTCCCCCTTTCCGTGCCGGCGGCAATGCCGCGGGCTTATGGCGTGGTCACACGGCGCACGATGGCCTGTACCCACTCCTCGTGATGGGCAGCATACAGCGCGTCCATCCGTTCGGCCTGTCCGTCAAGCTGCTTTTTCCGGCGGCGCCACCGCTGCTCGAGCAGGGTCTGCTCCGTCTCGGCATTTATCTGAATGCGGCGGCGGGCCCGTGCCAGATAGTCCTCGCGCAGCGCCTGCGCCCGGTCCGCTATCTCCTTTTCGGAGTCGATCTTTTCCCGCCTGGCCGCGTCGGTGATTTCCTGCGCCTTGCGATCCATGTCGATGATGCGTTTGATCATGGCTTCCATAATAAACGAAGCCTCCTTCCCCCGACAGTTATCGTAAACGGGGGGAGAATGACGCTGCCGTCACTCTCCCCCGTTGATGTCGAATTTGCTTTTAGTATATACCCCGTTTGGTCAAAATACAATATTCATTTTGGCGAAAGTTCACGGTTATTTCCATGCGTTTTCGTCAGTTTTTCAGGCTCTGCATGGGGGCGGGAATGCGGCCGCCCCGTCCGATGAACCGCGCGGGAGACCAGGTGTTAAGCGGCATGACCGGCCCGCCGCCGAGCAGGCCGCCGAAGGACAGCTCCTCCCCGACCGCTTTGCCGATGGCGGGAATCAGCCGCACGGCGGTGGTCTTGGAGTTGACCATGCCGATGGCCGCCTCGTCCGCGATGATGGCGGCAATAATTTCCGCCGGGGTGTCGCCCGGGACGTTGATCATATCGAGGCCCACCGAACACACCGCCGTCATCGCCTCCAGCTTCTCGATCCGCAGGCAGCCGCAGCGCGCCGCGTCGATCATGCCCGCGTCCTCGGTCACCGGGATAAAGGCGCCCGACAGCCCGCCCACGTGGGAGGAGGCCATCACGCCGCCCTTTTTCACCGCGTCGTTGAGCAGGGCGAGGGCCGCCGTCGTGCCGTGGGCGCCGCAGCATTCCAGTCCCATCTCCTCGAGGATATGGGCGACCGAATCCCCCACCGCCGGCGTCGGCGCCAGGGAGAGATCCACAATGCCGAAGGGCACGCCCAGCCGGCGGGACGCCTCCTGCGCCACAAGCTGGCCCATGCGGGTGATCTTGAAGGCGGTTTTCTTGATGAGATCCGCCACGGCGGTCAGATCGCCGTCCCCCATTTTGGCGAGGGCGGCGCGCACCACGCCGGGGCCCGACACCCCCACGTTGATGACGCAGTCGGGCTCTCCCGCGCCGTGGAAGGCGCCCGCCATAAAGGGGTTATCCTCCGGCGCGTTGCAGAAGACCACCAGCTTGGCACAGCCGATGCAGTCGCGGTCGGCGGTGCGTTCCGCCGCCGCGCGCACCACCCGGCCCATCAGGCCCACCGCGTCCATGTTGATGCCCGCCTTGGTCGAGCCGATGTTGACCGAGGAGCACACGTGATCGGTCACGGCCAGCGCCTCGGGTATGCTTTCGATGAGTTCGCGGTCGCCGGGGGAAAAGCCCTTCTGCACCAGCGCGGAATACCCGCCGATGAAGTTGACGCCGCAGGCCGTCGCCGCCCTTTCGAGGGTCACGGCCAGCCGCACCGCGTCCTTATCCTCGCAGGCGGCCAGGATCATGGCAATGGGGGTGACCGCTATGCGCTTGTTGATGATCGGAATCCCCAGTTCCTTTTCGATCTGCTCGCCCGTGGCGACCAGATTCCTGGCATACCGGGTAATCTTGTCGTATACCCGGTCGCATACCCGATCGATGCGGCTGTCGCAGCAGTCGAGCAGCGAAATGCCCATTGTGATGGTGCGCACGTCCAGGTTTTCGTCCTGGATCATGGTGATGGTTTCCAGTATATCGTGAGCGTTGAGCATAGTACCGTACCTTTCCTCCGGCCGCGTCAGATGGTGTGCATGGCGTTGAAAATATCCTCGTGCATGGCGTGAATCGACAGGCCCATCTCCTCGCCGATGGCCGTCAGCTCATCCGCGAACTGGGTAAAGGGCACATCGCTGCCCGCTATGTCCACCATCATGATCATGGCAAACATATCCTGCAGGATCGACTGGGTCACCTCGAGCACATTGATGCGGTGGGCGGCGCACTGGGAGGACACCCGGGCGAGAATCCCCACCATATCCCTGCCGATAACCGTAATGACTGCGCGCATAACATAAAACCTCCAGCCCATGGCAAATATCAACTTATTGTAGCACGTTTGCCCCCAAAAGCAAAGGGGAAATTTCCGGCGGCCCGCCAGCCGCCCTTCAGTCGATCAGCAGCACCAGCTCCTGCCCCACGGTGAGCAGCTGTACGTCGTCGTACACATCGGTGCGGCGGGCCACCTCGCTCCAGTTGGCGTTCAGCTCCGCCTGAAACAGCATCATGCTGCCCTCCACATACACGCGCGCGATGCCCGTTTCCTTCGCTATCAGCAGCAGGGCCGTTGCCTGCGGCATGTTGAAGGAATCGACTATCATCCCTTCCCGCACAAAATAGTTGGCATCCTTCTCCGTGCAGGAGGGCAGCGGGTAATTGCTGTCGTCCAGCGTGTGATCCTGCAGCAGCTGCTGCGTGGTGATGTTGAAATAGGCATAAAACACCGGCTTTTCCGTCAGCGTCTCGTATACCGGGTCGTCCCAGGTCACGTCTACATAATAATAATCCCCGTCGATCTGCACCATGTTCCAGGCGTGCGCCTGTCCCGCGCTGTCCCCCGTGACAAAGAGGCAGGGGATCCCCGCCTGCCGCAGCAGGTACTGGAAGGCGTGGGAATACCCGTCGCACACCGCCACGCCGCGCACCAGCGCGCCGTACAGGTTGTGAATGTCGGCCTGCGACTGGGTGACGTCGTATTCCACCGCCTGCACCAGCCGGTCGTGGATGGTCTTCTCCCGTTCATAGGGCTTCATGCTGTCGGTGATCCCGGCAAGCAGCTGCTGCGCCTGCTGCTGGACCGCCGCCTTGGCCGCGGTCCGCTGTTCCTCGTTCATGGTGTAGGTCATCGTCAGGTCGGTGACCATCCGGTTCGTCTCCAGATACTGGACGCTGTAGCCGATGTCCCGCCAGAAATGCTGCGGAAAATCCGCCTCATAATACGCATAAACCTGCCGGACCTCTTCGATGCTCAGTCCCAGATCGCCGAGGTCCACCTGTTCTTCCAGGCGTTCCGCCGCGCTGGCGATGCGCAGATAGGCGGTCAGCATCGCCGGCTTGCCCGCCGCTTCCAGCTGCGTGCGGCCGTAATAGTCGCCCACCGCCACCGGGGTCAGGCCGGCGGCCACCGCCTCTTCTTCCTGGATTTGGGTGGGCGGCGCCGAGGTCGGCGCGCTGTAGGAGGTGACCGGCTGCTCGATCGGCTGGGTGGTGGTCGCGGGCGCCCGGGTGGTCGCGGGCGCGGCCGCCGTCGGGGCCGCCGTGCTCTTCTTGGTGGTCCGGGCCGTCGTCTGCTGCTCGGCGGCGGATGTCCCGGCGCCGGTCGTTTCGGCCGTCGCTACGGAGGAAGGCGGGCGAGATACCAGCTCCATCCGCAGCGCCTCCCGGCCGCAGCCGCCCAGCAGCAGAACGGCCAGGCAAAGCGCCAGGACGGCGGCAGCGGTCCTTTTCATAAACGGCACCTCCCGGAATTTCATCTACCTTATTCTATATATTTAATCATACCACATTTTTGGCCGCTGTCCAGTCCAACCATACGGGATGTTTTTCAGGCGGCGTCGGAAGCGGAAACAAAAAGCGCGGCAAAGCCGCGGAGCCGCGGGCAACCGTTTTCACGAAAAGCGGGCTGCCGCCGGACCAGCGATCCGCCGCCATTTTTCTTGCGGGCGGAACACTTCCCATTCGGCCGGGTTTGTGTTATGATAAAGCCGGCGCCTTCCGGCGCACAGAAAGGCGGATTTATATGCAATGGGTTGATTTTCATCTGCACACCGACGCATCGGAGGACTGCGACGCGTCGCCTCTTGCCATGTGCGACGCCGCCGTGGAAAAGGGGCTGTACGCCATCGCCGTCACCGATCACGTGGAAATGCTGGAGTACACCACGGTGTACGCCTCCTGTCTCGAAACCTCCTGGCGGTACACCGGCGAGCTGGTCCCCCGGTACGCGGGGCGGCTGCGCATTGCCCGCGGCATCGAACTGGGCGAACCGCTCTACGATCTGCCGCGCACCGAGCAGCTTCTGCGGGACCATGCCTTTGATTTCGTGCTCGCCTCCCAGCACAAGCTGGACGACAACACCGATTATTACTTTTACGACTATACCGACCACGATGTGGGCACCACCATGGACGCCTACTTCGACGCGGTGCTCGATATGGTGCGCTGGGGCCGGTTCCACTCGCTGGCACATCTGACCTACCCCTTCCGGTATATCCCGGCGGACAAAATGCCCGCCGACTATTCCCGCTGGCAGGATCGCATCGACGCGGTGCTGCGCGCCCTGGCGGAGCAGGGGCTGGCGCTGGAGATCAACACCTCCGGCGTGCGGCAGCCGGGCTGCGGCATCACCCATCCCAACCTGCCCATTGTACGCCGGTTCCGGGAACTGGGCGGGGAGCGCATCACCATCGGCGCCGACGCGCACCGGCCGGCCGACGTGGGCGCCGATCTGGAAACGGCCGCCGCCATCGCCAAGGAAGCGGGCTTCCGGTATCAGGCGATCTTTTTCGGCGGCAAGGCCGAAATGCTCCCGCTCGCCTGAGCGACACGAGGAGGGATTCCATGTCCGGAAAAGCGCAGCATGCGCGCAAACCGCACCCCCGCCGCACGCGCACGGTGTGGGGCGTCATCCTGCTGACGGCGGGCGTCGTGCTCATGGCGGGCACCCTGCTGTACCTGGCGCTGACGCCGGCCTCCACGCCGGCCAACGGGCCACTCCCCGCGCCGGACGCCGCCGCGCCGGACGGTACAGCCGCCTCCACGGCTGCCTCCTCCGCCGCGTCCTCCTCTTCCGCCGCGCCTTCTTCCGCCCCGGCAGCGACCGCCGGCACGGCGCGCTCCTTCGCCTTTACGGAGGAAACCAAAGCGGAGCTGGACGACCTGCTGGCCGGGTACGGCGAAGGGGTATCGGTGTATTTTGAGGATTTGGAATCGGGATATACCTATCTGTACGGCGCCGATACCCGTTATTTCGCCGCCAGCGTGATGAAGGCCCCGTACTGCCTGTACCTTTACGACCTGGTCTCCCAGGGGAAAGCGGATCTGGACGCGGCCTACACCTATACGGCCGCCGACACCGCCGGCGGCACCGGCGTCATACAGAACATGGAGGTGGGCTCCGTCTTCACGCTGCGCGAGCTGCTCCGCCACCTGATTGTGGACAGCGACAACGTCGCGCTGCGCATCCTGCGCCGGGCCTTTCCCGCCGACGGGTTTCAGGCCTATGCCGCCGCCCTGGGCCTGCACCGGCCGGAGGACGTGCGGCATATCAACGACAGCTATATCCACGCCGCGGACACGGGCGTGTACCTGCGGGCCCTGTACCGCTTTATGGAGGAAAACCCGTACGGCGCCGAGCTGCGGGAGCTGATGATGCAAACCCGCAACCCCATGATCCGTTCCGACTGGCCGCTGGCGCGCAAATACGGCTGGGCGGACAAAGCCTTCCACGACATGGGCATCGTGTATGCGCCGCACCCGTACGCACTGGCCATTCTGTCCGACCGGGAGGACGGCACCGCGCAGGATTTCGCCATGTTCCGCACCATCTCCGCCGCCCTGGAAAGGGCCGCCCTTTCCGCATAGCCGGCCCGCCCAGAGCCGGCCGACGCGGGATGCGGACATTTTCGCCGCCGATGCGGACATTTTCACCGAAAATGATGACATTTTTTCACAAAGGAAAGGAGAGTAAAGGAAAGGAGATCAGAGGAGAGGAAATACACGCCCCGCCAAAAAGAACGCCCTGCGGCTTTTCGCAGGGCGGCTTTTTATACCGGTGTCTCTTCGTTTTTCAGCAGCGCAATGGCTTCGCGCACGCATTGTGCCCGATTGCGCCCCGTCTGCTCGGCATAGGCGTTGAGGATCTGCATCGTCCCCTCGTCCAAGCGCACTTTTAACTCGTGTATCTTCGGATTGGTCGTCGGCCTTCCCGGCTTTCTGCCTGCCATGGCATCCGTCCCCCTTTTCCGATGTATTATCTTTATGGTAATCCATTCCATCTCATTTTTCAATCGTTTTGCGATACTTGTTTGTGATAATTTCTCACGGAACCACCTTGTATGTAACCGCTGCAGGAAAAGGCCCCGGCCATTTCATGGAATGGCCGGGGCCTTCCGCCGCCACTTTTTAGAAAAATTTGCTCTGGTTCTGCTTGTTCTGCTGGTCCTGACGGTTCTGTTTGTTCTGCTGGTTCTGCTGCTGATTCTGCTGATTCTTCTGGTCCTGACGATTCTGCTTATTCTGCTGGTTCTGCTTCGACATGCTGACAACCTCCATACACCATTGTTGCGTTTTGCTTCTGTCCTCGCGGCAAGCGCCGCAAGGCTAGTGTCTGCCGCCAACCGGCAAAATATGCAGCCGCCGATGCAAATGGAAATTTCATCAAAAAATTTTACGCGTATGTCCGAATTTCCCCGCAGCCGATTTTTTTTGCCGGCGTTGCCGGCGGGCTGGGTGGTGAAATCGTCCGGCATGTCGTGGATGACCACCGTGCGGCCGACAACCTCGTCCGCGCGGAACCGATCGGTGTAAAACGCCAGGAATGCATACCCGTTGCCCGCGAAGAGCGGCGGCATATCGCCGGCGTGCCACGGATGCGCCCTGCCGGCGGGGTTGTAATGGGTGCCGGTGTTTTTGAACGGATCGGCCGCGTCCCCGCTGCAGGAAGCGCCCTCGTGGATATGAAAGCCGAAGACGCCGTCTTTACCGCCGGCCGCCGCGCCGCTGCCCGGCAGGCCGAACACCTCGGCGACCACCAGCGTCCCGCTTGCCGTGGGGTAAAACGCCGCGCTGCCGTGCAGTCCCCAGTGCGCCCGGTCGCCCTTAATCGACGCGCGGGCCGCCGGCGCCTCGGTCAGTATCGCTTTGGCAAAGCGCCGGGCATTCTGCCCTTTGAAGCCTTCCATGTCCGGTATCCTCCTTTCCTCTTTTTGTGGATTGTCCCTTATCATTGTATGTCCCTCCGCCCCGGAGGTGCGCCGCCCGCCCAGGCCCCCGTTTCCGCGAAAAAAACACTTGCATTTTGGGGGCGGGTGTGGTATACTACTACAAAGTTGAATGATGGTGAGAGTGAAAGAGTGGGGCGACCCGCTCTTTTGTCTTGTCAAGGACGGCGGGCCCGATTCCGGGCCGGAAAGGACACAGGTATGGCAAAAGCAAAAGAAAGGGCCGGCGGCTCCCCCGGCGGTACGGTGGCACGGGTGACCGCCCTGGCGGAGCCGGTGGCGGATGAGCTGGGGCTGCTGCTGTGGGATGTGCGCTTTGTCAAGGAGGGCGCCACCTGGATTCTGCGCCTCATCATCGACCGGCCGGATACCCCCGTTTCCATCGACGACTGCGTGGCGATGTCCCGCCGCATGAGCGACCTGCTCGACGAGGCGGATCCCATTCCGCAGTCCTATTGCCTTGAGGTGACCTCCCCCGGCGCCGAACGGGAGCTCACCCGCCCGGAGCATTTCGCCTATTACGAGGGCTGGGCCGTGGCGGTCCGGCTGTACCGCCCGCTGGACGGCACGCGCGAGTTCGCCGGCCTGCTGCGGGAATACGCAGACGCTTCGCTGACCATCGAAGAGGAGGACGGCACCCGGCGCACCTTTGACAAAAAGGACGTCGCCTGCGTGCACGCCATTGAGGACTGGGACGACGATTCCCTTACAGAAACAGACTAAGCCGCACCAAGGCTCTGGAGGTATTGAAAAACATCATGAACAATGCGGAATTCTTTGAAGCGCTCAAACTTCTCGAAAAGGAAAAGGGCATCACCGGCGACTACCTGCTGGAAAAAATCCGGGCCGCCATCATCATCGCGGTCAAGCGCGACTACGGCGGGAAGGAGAATATTGCGGTCATCATGGACCCGGCCACCAACGAATTCTCCGTTTCGCTGCACAAGCGCATCGTCGAGGAGGTCGAGGACCCGGACGAGGAGATGCTGCCCGAGGAGGCGGCCAAATACACCAAAAAGCCCATCGTGGGCGAAACGGTGGAAATTCCGCTGGAAACCAAGCAGTTCGGCCGCATCGCCGCCCAGACGGCCAAGCACGTCATCCGGCAGGGCATCCGCGAAGCGGAGCGCGGCCAGCAGATGCAGGAGTTCCAGCGCCGCAATCAGGAGCTGGTCACCGCGCTGGTCACCCGCGTGGATCCCAAGACCGGGGCGGCCACGGTGGAAATCGGCAAGGCGGAAGCGGTCCTGCCCAAAAGCGAGCAGATCGGCGACGAGGAGCTGCATGAGGGCGACCGCGTGAAGGTGTACGTCGTGGACGTGCGCGACAGCGAAAAGGGCCCGCGCCTTCTCATATCCCGCACCCATCCCGGCCTGGTCAAGCGGCTGTTTGAAATGGAAGTGCCCGAAATCTTCAACGGCGTGGTGGAAATCAAGGGCGTGTCCCGCGAGGCGGGTTCCCGCACCAAGCTGGCCGTGCTCGCCCACGACGAAAACGTGGACGCGGTGGGCGCGTGCATCGGCCCCCGCGGCGCCCGGGTGGGCAACATCGTGGAGGAGCTCGGCGGGGAGAAGATCGACATCGTGGAATACAGCGAGGAACCCGAAAAGTTCATCGCTGCCGCCCTGTCCCCCGCCCGCGTCCTGTCGGTCGAGGTGGATCCCGACGGGGCCAAATCCTGCCGGGTCACCGTGCCCGATGCCCAGCTGTCGCTGGCCATCGGCAACAAGGGGCAGAACGCCCGCCTGGCCGCCAAGCTGACCGGGTGGAAAATCGATATCCGCCCCGAAAGCGGCTTCTACGGCGAAGAAGAACCCTGAGCGAAAGGAGAGGCCCCATGGCTGTGAGAAAGGTGCCGCTGCGCAAATGCACGGGCTGCGGCGAGATGAAACCCAAGAAGGAGCTCATCCGGGTCGTCCGGAGCCCGGAAGGCGAGATTTCGCTCGACCTTACCGGGCGCAAGCCGGGCCGCGGCGCCTACGTCTGTCACAGCCTGGCCTGCCTG
The DNA here is from genome assembly GCA_902478605.1 of uncultured Oscillospiraceae bacterium. Classification (GTDB taxonomy): domain Bacteria; phylum Bacillota; class Clostridia; order Oscillospirales; family Acutalibacteraceae; genus UMGS856. The sequence goes on along the minus strand of CABSLQ010000018.1, from coordinate 17,244 downwards.
CAGCTTGCGCGCAAGGCCAAACGTCTGGAGCGGGCCTTTGCCTGCGCGATTCCCGCCGAGGTATACGACCGCATGGAGGAGGAATTACAGGCAAGTGAATGACAAGCTGACCGGCCTGCTTGGCCTTTCCCGGCGCGCGGGCCATCTTGCCTGCGGCTTCGACGCGGCCGCCGGCCTGCTCAAAGCGCGCCGCGCGCATCTGGTTCTGCTTGCCCGGGATCTGTCGGACAAGACGGAAAAGGAGCTGCGCTTTATCGGGAAGGACGGCACGGCGGATATCGTGCGGATCCCGCAGGATATGGCGGCCGTCAGCCGCGCGCTCGGCATGAAGAAGCCGGTGGGCGTCGTCGCGGTGGACGACCGGGGATTCGCGGCGGCGATGAAAAAGCATATCTGCCCTGACTTGGAGGAGGATGAAGCCTTATGATGATGAAATACCGCGTAAGCGAGGTGGCGAAGGACTTCGGCGTGCCCAGCAAAGAGGTGGTCGAGCTTCTCGCCAAATATGTCGATACCCCCAAAAAGAGCATGACCGCTCTGGATGAAAACGAGCTGGATATCGTGTTTGAATACTTCACCCAGAAAAACGAGGTGGAGAATTTCGACGAGTATTTTGCCACGGCGGCCGAAAAGCCGGCCCCGGCCAAGGAAGCGCCCGCCCAGGCCACGGCACCCGCCGACGCCCCGGCGCAGCCCGCGGCCAAGGCGCCGGCCAAGACCGGTGCGCCGCAGAACAAGCCGGCGGGCAAGCCCGCTTCCGCCCCCGCGGCGCAGCAGGGCCAGCCCAAGCCCAAGCAGCCGGCGGCCCCCAAGGCGCCCATCGAGCGGCGCACCGTGGACACCCGCACCCCGCAGGTGAACGTGGGCAAATACGACGAAAAATTCGACAACCTGGCGCAGTCCTCCAACCGGGTGCGCGGCGACGGCGGCGCGGTGCGCAAGCAGAAGCTCAACCAGCGCTCGCAGCAGTACCGCAAGCCCCACCCCCGCCGCGAGACCGAAGCGGAGCGGCTTCGCCGCATCGCCATGGAGCGCAAGCAGAAGCCCATCACCATCACGGTGGGCGACACCATCACGGTGGGCGAGCTGGCCACCCGCCTGAAGGCCACCTCGGCCGAGGTCATCAAAAAGCTGATGGGCATGGGCGTGATGGCCACCGTCAATGAGGAGATCGACTTCGACACCGCCTTTCTGGTGGCGGAGGAATTCCACGCCAAGGTGGAGCGCGAGGTGGTCGTGACCATCGAGGAGCGCATCATCGACGACAGCGAGGACGACGACAAGAACCTGCAGCCCCGCGACCCCGTCGTGGTGGTCATGGGCCACGTCGACCACGGCAAGACCTCCATCCTCGACGCCATCCGCAAGACCAACGTCACCGGCAGCGAGGCCGGCGGCATCACCCAGCACATCGGCGCCTACCGCGTCAAGGTGAACGGCCAGTCGATCACCTTCCTCGACACCCCCGGCCACGCGGCCTTCACGTCGATGCGCGCCCGCGGCGCCCAGGTGACCGACATCGCGATCCTGGTCGTGGCCGCCGACGACGGCATCATGCCGCAGACCGTCGAGGCCATCAACCATGCCAAGGCCGCCGGCGTGTCCATCATCGTGGCCATCAACAAAATGGATAAACCCACCGCCAACCCCGAGCGGGTCATGCAGCAGCTCACCGAGCACGAGCTGGTGCCCGAGGAATGGGGCGGCGACGTCATCTGCGTGCCCGTTTCGGCCCACACCGGCGAGGGGCTCGACAAGCTGCTCGAAATGGTGCTGCTCGTCGCCGAAATGAAGGAGCTGCGTGCCAACCCCGACCGTGCCGCCAAGGGCACCGTCGTGGAAGCGCGTCTGGACAAGGGCCGCGGCCCCATCGCCACCGTCCTCGTACAGAACGGCACGCTGCATAACGGCGACATCATCGTCGCGGGCACGTCGGTCGGCCGCGTGCGCGCCATGACCGACGACACGGGCGCCAAGGTGAACGACGCCGGTCCCTCGGTCCCGGTGGAGATCATGGGTCTCGACGAGGTGCCCGCCTCGGGCGATATCTTCAACGCCGTCACCGACGAGCGGCTCGCCCGTGAGCTGGTCGAGCAGCGCAAGACCGCCGCGAAGGAAGAGCTGTTCAGCCAGTATCAGAAGGTCACCCTCGACAACCTGTTCGACCAGATGCAGCAGGGCGAGATGAAGGAGCTTTCCATCATCGTCAAGGCAGACGTGCAGGGCTCGGTCGAAGCGGTGCGCCAGTCGCTGGAGAAGCTGTCCAACGACGAGGTGCGCGTGCGGGTCATCCACGGGGCGGTCGGCGCCGTGAGCGAAAACGACGTCATGCTCGCCGCTGCGTCCAACGCCATCATCGTGGGCTTCAACGTCCGCCCCGAACCGCTTGCCCAGGCGGCGGCGGAACGCAGCGGCGTGGATATGCGGCTGTACCGCATCATCTATGACTGCATCGAGGAAATCGAAACCGCCATGAAGGGCATGCTCGCCCCCAAAACGCGCGAAGTGCTGCACGGCCGCGCCGAGGTGCGGCAGGTGTACCGCATTACGGGCGTGGGCCTGGTCGCCGGCTGCTATGTGCTGGACGGCAAGGTGTGCCGCAACGATCTGCTGCGTATCGTGCGGGACGGCATCATCATCGGCGACGACAAGATGGTTTCCCTCAAACGCTTCAAGGACGACCAGAAGGAGGTCGCCCAGGGCTATGAATGCGGTATCGGGCTGGAAAAATTCACCGATATCAAAGAGGGCGACATTTACGAAACCTATATCATCGAGGAATATCGGGATTGATAAGAGGAACAGGATCAAACCTAGTCCGCCCCGGCCTTGTCGCGGAACTCCCGAAAGAAACATTGCCGCGCTTTTTCTGGATGAGTTTCTGCGAAATCCGCCACCGGCGGCGCTCGGAGACTTTTCCCCTTGCGGTGCCCGGCTCTGGCTTCGGCGGAAAACCGCCTTGCCAATCGCCGACCGCGGCGCCAACAAATCCTCGCTGTATCCGCCACCGGCGGCGCTCGGCTTTGTTGCCCTCGAAATCGGGCTTTGTTCGATCTTGTTCCTCTTGAACCCGGACCGCGTATTTTTCCGCGGCCCGGGTGAACAATAGCTTCCGGAAGTATCCAAATCTCATAAAGGAGATTGCCTATGTCCAGTTATCGGATGGGACGGGTGAGCGAGGATATCCTGCGCGAGCTGACCGCCATTCTGCGTACCGTTAAGGATCCCCGTGTCAGCGGGATGATCAGCATCGTGCGCGTGGAGGTTACAAACGACATGTCCTATGCCACCGTGTATATCAGCGCCATGGAAGGGATGGACACCGCCAAGGAGGCGGTCAAGGGCCTGCGCAGCGCGCAGGGCTATATCCGGCATGCGCTGGGGACGGCGCTGCATCTGCGCCACACGCCCGAGCTGCGCTTTGTCGCGGACGATTCCATCGCCTACAGCGCCGGCATTGCCGCCACCCTCAACCGGCTCAAAAAGGAGGCGCCGACCGATGAGTGAGCTGCTGACCGTCGAACAGGCGGCCGGGCGGCTGGCCGCCGCCGACCGCATCCTCCTGCTGACCCACCAGTATCCCGACGGCGACACGCTGGGTTCGGGTTATGCCCTGTGCCTCGCGCTGCGGCGGCTGGGCAAAACGGTGCGGGTGGCATGCGCGGACGCCATCCCCGAAAAATACGCGTACATGACCGCAGACGTCGAGATGCCCGCCTTTGAACCCGCGTTTGTCTGCGCCGTCGACGTGGCGGATACCCGCCTGCTCGGCGACGGACTGAGCGCTTACGCCGACCGGGTGGATCTGTGCATCGATCACCACGGATCCAATACGCAGTATGCAAAAGAGCTGCTGCTCGACGCGGGCTGCGCCGCGACGGCCATGCTGATTTACGATGTGGTGCGGGCGCTGGGTGTGCCGCTGGACGAGGCGATCGCCCAGTGCCTGTATACCGGCCTCGCCACCGACACCGGCTGCTTCAAATATTCCAACACCACCGCGCTGGCCCACCGGATGGCGGCGGATTTCATCGACTGCGGCATCCGCTACGATCTTATCAACCGCACCATGTTCGATATCAAGTCCCGCGCCCGGCTGGAGCTGGAGCGTCTCGCGCTCGAGAGCATCCGCTTCTATTTCGGCGGCCGCTGCGCCGTCATGATCATCACCAACGAGATGGTGCAGCGCAGCGGCGCGGGCGAAAACGATATGGAGGGCCTCGCCCCCCTGCCCCGCCAGATCGAGGGGGTATGGGTCGGCGTGACCATGCGGCAGAAGCCGGACGGCAACTACAAGGTGAGCGTGCGCACCGGCAGCCATGCCGACGCGGCGGACATCTGCGGCCGCCTGGGCGGCGGCGGCCACCTGCGCGCCGCCGGCTGCGCGATGAACCGCACCGCAGAGGAAGCGGTGGAGCGGCTGCTCGCCGCCATTCAGGAAGCGGTGCCCGGCATCGGCGCCCGCTAAACGAACCATCCCAGGATGTGCGCTCCGGCGCACATCTTTTTTCAGAAAGGAGTCCCCCGATGGATGGCATTTTCTGCCTGGACAAGCCCCCGGAGATGACCTCCTTCCTTTGCTGCGCCATCCTGCGCCGCCTGCTCGGCGAGAAAAAGATCGGCCACGGCGGCACCCTGGACCCGATGGCCACCGGCGTGCTCCCCATATTGGCGGGGCGGGCCACCCGGGCGCTCGACCTGCTGCCCGTGCACGACAAGCGGTATACCGCCTCGCTGCGCTTCGGCTGGACAAGCGATACACAGGACGTGTGGGGGCAGGTGCAGCCCACCGGCCGGCCGCTGCCCTCCCGGGCCGCGGTGGAGGAGGCGGCCGCCGCCTTCCGCGGCGCCATCCGGCAGGTGCCGCCCATGACCTCCGCCATCAAGAAGGACGGCGTGCGTTTGTATGAGCTGGCCCGCCAGGGGGTCGAGGTGGAACGCGAGGCGCGCCCCGTCACCATCTACCGGCTGGCGCTGCTCGGCTACGACGAGCAGAAGGGCGAGCTGACACTCGACTGCCACTGCTCCAAGGGCACCTATATCCGCACCCTGTGCGCCGATTTGGGCGAAGCGCTGGGCTGCGGGGCGGTGATGACGGCGCTGCGCCGCACCATGGCCGCCGGCTATACGCTGGACCAGTGCCTCACCCTTGACGATGCGCGCGCCCTCGCCGAACGGGGCGAGCTGGCCGGGCGGGTGCTGCCCGTCGACACCGCTTTCTCTTCCCTGCCCTCTGTCACCGTCACCGCCGCCCAGGCCGTCCGCTTCGGCAACGGCGGCGCGCTCGAGCTCGAGCGGCTGCGGGGCACCGTGCCCGGCCGGGTCCGCGTGTATGCGCCCGACGGCCGCTTTCTCGGCCTGGGCGAGCCCGCCGGCGATTCCCTGCGGGTGCTCAAGCTCTTCTGAACCTTCCGAAAGGGTGAACGCCATGCTCAAAACCTACCGGTTTCCCTCGGACGAGGCCATGCCGGCGCATCCGCGCACCGTGGCGCTCGGCATCTTCGACGGGGTGCATCTCGGCCATCGCGCGGTCATCGGCGCGGCCGCCGGCGCGGCCGTCGGGGAAGAGAACACCCATTCTGCCGTTTTCACCTTCCAGCAGCCGCCCTGGGCGCTGCCCAAGGACAGCGCGTGGGAGCTGCTGTCCTCCGAAGCCAAAATCCGCGCCTTTGAATCGCTCGGCGTGGAGGAGCTCATCGCTGCCGATTTTGAGGCGATACGCGGCCTGTCGCCCCGGGCCTTTGTGGAAACGATTCTGCGGGATACGCTGCACGCCAAGCTGGTCGTGTGCGGCTTCAACTACCATTTCGGCCGGGACGGCGCGGGCGACGCCGCCCAGCTGCACGAGCTGTGCACCGCCTGCGGTATCCAGACGGTAACGGTGGACCCCGTGCTGCTCGACGGGCAGCCGGTCAGCGCCAGCCGGATCCGCCGCTGCATCGAGGAGGGGGACGTGCACCAGGCCGCCCGCCTGCTCGGCCGCCCCTTTACCATCGACTTTCCCGTGGAGGGCGGGCAAAAGCTGGGCCGCCTGCTCGGCACCCCCACCATCAACCAGCCGCTGCCCCCCCATTTCATCCGTCCCCGCTTCGGCGTATACGCCTCCTCGGTGGAGGTGGAGGGCCGGGTGACCCACGGCGTGACCAATATCGGCGTGCGCCCCACCGTCGGGGCGGACGGCCCCCTGGCCGAGACGTGGATCGCCGATTTTGACGGGGATCTGTACGGGCAAAGCGTGCCCGTCTCGCTGGTGAAGTTCCTGCGGCCCGAAACCCGCTTTGATTCGGTGGAGGCGCTGCAGAAGCAGATTCTGCGGGACGCGCGCGAGGCGCGCACCGCCGTCATGGGCGACGACGAGGGCGGCGTGCAGGCCCTGCTCTTTGACTTTGACGACACCCTGCAGAACCGCGACGTGGCCTTCCTGCAGTACTGCGACTTTTTCCTGAACAAATATTTCCCCTCCCTGACACCCGAGCAGAAACGGGCGCGCGCCCAGGAGATGCTCGCCCGGAACAACAACGGCTACGTCAATTATATCGACTATTTCCTCACCCTGTTCGAAAGCTGGCATTGGGATGACGCGCCCGAGGTGGGCGACATTTACCGGGAATTTCAGTTCCGCTTTCCCGAATATTCCACCCTGTTCCCCGACGCGGTGCCGACCCTTAAGGCGCTGCGGGAAAAGGGCTATTTGCTGGGCATCATCACCAACGGCCCTTCGGTGCAGCAGAACCGCAAGCTGGACGTGAGCGGGCTGCGACCGTTGGTGGATTTGTGCATCGTGTCGGGGGACGAGCAGGTGCATAAGCCGGATCCCGAAATCTTCCGCCGGGCGGCGGCGCGCATGGGGGTGGGCTGCGCGAACTGCGTGTATGTGGGCGACCACCCCGTCAACGACGTGGAAGGGGCGCGGCGGGCCGGCATGACCCCTATCTTCACCGCCGAAGCGGGCATTACCCTTCCACCCGACAATGTGACGGTCATCCACGCCCTGTCCGAGCTGCTGGATATTTTTTGAAAAGGTTGGTATAATATGGTTGACACATCAGTGGTTTCTCCCCTTTCAACAGATCATACAGGATCGAAAAATCCGTCTTCTCGGCTTGTCTTTATCGACCTGCTGAATATCGCCGCCTGTTTTGGTGTGGTGGCCCTGCACTGCTCTGACGCGGTTTTTCGGTTTGAAATCAGCCGTCCCTGGCTGTTCAGCATGCTGGTGCAGGCGGTGTTCCACTGGCCGGTCCCCATCTTCTTCATGATAATGGGCGTCACGCTTTTGAATTACCGGGAAAAGTATACGACGGCAATCTATTTCAAAAGGCGTTTTCTGCGTACGGTCATTCCCTTTTTCATTTGGTCGGCGCTCACACTGGCTTATCGCGTATACAGGGGAAAAGTGACGATAACCGGCCCGCGGCAGTTTGTTAACCTTTTCCTTAATAATGAGATAAACGGCATTTTCTGGTTCTTTTTCGCCATGTTTGCCGTGTATCTGGCGATGCCATACCTTTCGCTTTTGGCCAAGGAAAAGTACAAACGCATCATTGGATATTTTCTTCTTCTGTATTTCATCACGCAGGCCATTTTTCCGATTATGCGGTACTTCGGCGTTAAAATAAGCGGGGATCTGCATATTCCCGGCACCATCGGCTATACCCCCTATGTCTTTTTGGGGTGGATGCTGTTTCACACCCCGCTGAGCCGAAAAATGCGCCTGCTCATCTATGGCGCCGGCGTTCTCGGCGCTGCCCTCATGTTTTTCGGCACTATCTGGCTGAATCTGCGGGATGGGGGAGAGCCGCTTAACCGGCTGCTCATGTCCTATAACGGGATATGCACCGTTCCGCTGTCCATCGCGGTGTTCGTCGCCTTTCAGCAAATCAAGTGGCAGCCGGGCACCTTTTGGAAAAAGGTGATACAGCTGCTTTCCGGCGCCAGCTTCGGCGTATATCTGACCCAGATGTTCGTCATTTGGGAACTGACGGGAACCTACCATATCAACAACCACTCCTGCCGGTATATCGTGTTGGCCAGCCTGGGAGTTTATGCATTATGCGCGCTGTTTGTGATTCTTATGAAAAAGATTCCCGTCGTCGGCAAAATCCTATTTCCCTAAAAAATCCGCTTTACAAATCCCCGCGATTATGGTATACTGTGTCAGCATGCTTAACAGCATGCGCTATCCTTTACCCGGACAGCGGAGTATGCCCGCGTGAATGCCTCACGTGACGGGAAAACCGGTTCCCTGCTCTGGGTTTACGGAAATATGTAAAGAGGTGAAAGAACCATGATGCTTCCCGAGGAAAAAACCGCCATTATGAAGGAGTATGCCACCCACGAAGGGGACACCGGCTCTCCTGAGGTGCAGATCGCTGTGCTGACCAAGCGGATCAGCGACCTGACCGAGCACCTGAAGACCCACAAGAAGGATCACCACTCGCGCCGCGGTCTGCTGAAAATGGTCGGCCATCGCCGCAACCTGCTCAACTACCTGATGAAGAAGGACATCAACCGTTACCGCGCGATCATCGAAAAGCTCGGTATCCGCAAATAAGAACCATCGGAGGCAGGCGGGCTTATGTCCCGCCTGCCTTTCGACGATCCACGTCCATTCGCGGGGCTGTTTGATGGCTCTTTAGCAGTGAAACGAGGACTTTTCCCTGCACATTGTGTGCGCCGTGCAGCGTGCGCCGCCCGTCCCGAAAAATCCTGGTTTTATTGCTAATGGTCACCGAAGGGTCCCGCCGGAAATAAACATAACCGGAGGTACTTATGTTCGAGAATTATCGCGTATTCGAAACGACCCTCGCCGGCCGGCCGCTTAAGGTGGAAACCGGCAAAATGGCGCAGCTGGCCAGCGGCTCCTGCCTCGTGCGCTACGGCGAGACGGTGATCCTGTGCACCGTCACCGCCTCGGCCAAGCCCCGCGAAGGGGTGGACTTCTTCCCTCTGTCGGTGGACTATGAGGAGAAGATGTATTCGGTGGGCAAGATCCCCGGCTCCTTCCAGCGGCGCGAAAGCCGCCCGAGCGAGAAGGCCATCCTGACCTCCCGCGTGATCGACCGGCCCATCCGCCCCCTCTTCCCCAAGGACATGCGCAACGACGTGTCGGTGGTGTGCACCGTCATGTCGGTTGACCCCGACTGCGCGCCCGAAATCACCGCCATGATCGGCACCTCCATCGCCATTTCCATTTCGGATATCCCGTGGGACGGCCCGATTTCCGGCGTGGTGGTCGGTCTCGTGGACGGCGAATACGTCATCAACCCCACCGCCGAGCAGGAGAAGCGCTCCGACATGCACGTGACGGTGGCTTCCACCGCCGACCTGGTCGCCATGATCGAAGCGGGCGCCAACGAGGTGGACGACGACGTGATGTTTGACGGCATCATGGCCGGCCACGCCGCCAACCAGGAGATCGTCAAATTCATCCAGGGGATCCAGGCGGAAATCGGCAAGGAGAAGTTCCCCTTCACCTCCAACGATCCCGATCCCGCCATGTTCGAGGCCATCAAGGACTTCGCCATCGACAAGGTGCGCGCCGCCCTTGACACCGACGACAAGCGCATCCGCGACGAGCGCCTGCGCCCCGTGTACGACGAGGTGCACGCCCGGTTTGACGACGAGTATCCCGAGCAGGGCGAGAAGATCGAGGACTGCCTCTATAAGCTGCAGAAATACGTGGTGCGCCGCTGGCTGCTCGACGACGGCAAGCGCGTGGACGGCCGCGGCATCGACGAAATCCGTCCCCTCGCGGCGGAGGTCGGCCTGCTGCCCCGGGCGCACGGCTCGGGCATGTTCACCCGCGGCCAGACCCAGGTGCTTACCACGGTGACCCTCGGCTCCTCCGGCGACGCGCAGCAGCTCGACGGCCTGGACGACGAGACCGAGAAACGCTATATGCACCACTACAACTTCCCCTCCTACTCGGTGGGCGAAACCAAGCCGTCGCGCGGCCCCGGCCGCCGCGAAATCGGCCACGGCGCCCTGGCGGAGCGCGCGCTCGTGCCGGTGCTCCCCTCCCTGGAGGAGTTCCCCTACACCATGCGTCTGGTCAGCGAGGTGCTCTCCTCCAACGGTTCCACCTCCCAGGCGTCCATCTGCGGATCCACCCTTGCCCTCATGGACGCGGGCGTGCCGATCAAGGCGCCCGTGGCGGGTATTTCCTGCGGTCTGGTGACCGAGGGCGACCGCTTCATGACCATGGTGGATATCCAGGGGCTGGAGGACTTCTTCGGCGACATGGACTTCAAGGTGGGCGGCACCCATAAGGGCATCACCGCCATCCAGATGGACCTCAAGGTGCACGGCCTGACCCCCGCCATCATCAAGGAGGCGCTGGCGAAAACCCACAAGGCCCGTCTGTACATTCTGGATGAGGTCATGCTCAAGGCCATTCCGGAATCCCGTCCGGAGCTGTCCAAATACGCGCCCAAGATGCTCTCCACCAAGATCGACGTGGACAAGATCCGCGAGGTCATCGGCAAGGGCGGCTCGGTCATCCAGAAGATCCAGGCCGAGTGCAACTGTAAGATCGACATCGAAGAGGACGGCAGCGTCTTCATCTCCGCCCTCAACGCGGACGACGCCAAGCGCGCCCTCAGCGTGGTGGAAACCATCGCCAAGGACCCGGAGATCGGCGCCATTTATAAGGGCCGCGTCACCCGCCTGATGACCTTCGGCGCGTTTGTGGAAATCGCCCCCGGCAAGGAAGGGCTTGTCCACATCAGCCGCCTGGACGTCAAACGGGTGGAACGGGTGGAAGACGTGGTTGCCGTCGGCGACGAGGTGATCGTCAAGGTCACCGAAATCGACGAGCAGGGCCGTCTGAACCTCTCCCGCCGCGACGCGCTCATCGAGGTGGAAGGCCTCGTGCCGGAAAACAACGCGGACGACACGCCCCGGCCTCCCCGCCGGGAAGGCGGCTTCCGCCGGGACAGCCGCAGCGGCAGCCGGCCCCCCCGCCGCTGATTGCACCCTATAAAGTCCATCCCCGCCGCTGGGTTCAGCGGCGGGGATTTCTGTTTTTACGGCGAACCGGGCAGCCCGGTGGACTCCGGCGAAGGCCGCCTGCAAGCCCGCGCGCAGCGCCCCGGCCCGCTATCCGCTTGTGGCGGGCGTGCCGGCGGCGCGCTGAAAAAGGTGCCCCGGCCCTGTCATGTCCCGCCGGCCAGGCTGTGCGGCTGCTTTCTCTACCGGCAGCGCGGCGGGCGCACCTGCCGGGAATAGGGGACGAGAAAAACGGGAATCCCGCTGGAATAGGGGGCGACGGCGTACAGCTGGTAGTAAATCACCACCCCCTCCGGCGTCAGATAATACTGCGCCGGATCGAATTCCTGCACGGCGTCGGCCGCGTAGGAATCGAAATAGCTGCCCTCCCCCGCTTCCAGCTGGACGCGGAGCTGCCGGACGACCTCCCCGGTGAAATACGCCTGCATGTCCCGAAAACCGGAGATCAAGTGGCACAGGGGTATCTTCTCCCCCGTGCGCAGATCCCACGTCTGGGACACCCGCGTGGTCATGCCGTGTGCCCCGCCCGTATAGCGGTAGATGTCCGTGTACAGGCTCAGCGTACAGCTTTGCTGCAGCGTCACAGTGAAATCCGCCCGCACCTCGTATACCATGACGGGGTATCCCTGCTCGCGCGCCTCATGGTACTGCCGCACCGCCTCGCGGTACAGCGCCCCGCACGCCTCGATCTGCAGCCGCAGCGCCTCCAGCCGGTAATAGGCGCTGATGCGCGCGGCCGCGGGTGCAAACACCGCCGATCTCACCTGCGGATATGTAAGGCGATAGGTCAATACCGGTTCCCCCCGGCAGGTCAGCGTGTCCTCCAGAACACAGGTCTCCACCTGCGTGGCCGGTTGTGTGGCCGATGGCATGGGTTCCACTCTCCTTTCTGTTCCGAGCGGCTGCGGCCGCCCTCCCGCCAGTATATGCGCCGCGCACGGCCCGCGTCCGGGATTGTTATTCGGCCGGATTTGTGGTATACTAATGCGCATGAGAAGAGAGGGATCGAACCCGGTCCGCGCCGGCCGGTGCCGGACAGCGGCCGCGGTGTTTTTGTCTTCGGCGGGCACTGTCCCAGCCCTCTCATCTTAAGGAAAGAGGCGATACGGATAATGAAAGTGGGTCTGGTTCTCGAAGGCGGCGGCATGCGCGGCCTGTATACGGTGGGCGTGCTCGATGCCCTGATGGAACGGGCGGTGCAGCCCGACTACGTCATCGGCGTGTCGGCGGGCGCCGGCAACGGCATCTCCTTTGTGGCAGGCCAGCGCGGGCGTGCCTACCGGGTGAATATGCAGTATCTGCACGATAAGCGGTATATCAGCCTGTCCAACTTTATCAAAACCCGGTCGGTGTTCGGGATGGATTTCATCTTTGACGAGATTCCGGGGAAATACGATCCCCTCAACTACCCGGCCTTTCTCGCCTCCCCTATGGAGTTTATCACCGGGGTGACCGACGTGAAAACGGGCCGCCCCGCCTATTTCGGCAAGCAGCCCACCATGGAGGAGCAGGGCCGTCTGCTGCGCGCATCGGCGGCCATCCCGCTCTTTTCCCCCATGGTGGAATTCAAGGGACGGCCGTACCTCGACGGCGGCACCGCCGATCCCATTCCGGTGCGGCGGGCGCTGGCGGACGGCTGCGACCGCGTGGTGGTCGTGCTGACCCAGCATCGGGCGTACCGCAAATCCCCCACCGGCCAGCGGCGGCTGTATGCCCGCGCCTTCCGCGAGCAGCCCGCCATGATCGGGCTGCTCGACCACCGGCACGAGCTGTATAACGAAACGCGCCGCTATCTGTGGAAGCTGGAAAAAGAAGGCCGCGCCTTTGTGATCCTACCCGACGCGCCGCTGGGCATCGGCCGTTTTGAACGCCGGCGCCGCCGTCTCGACGAGGCGTACGCCTGCGGCCGGCGGGACGTGCTGCTCGGCTGGGACCGGCTGGAACCATTTTTGCGCGGAGACTGAACGGAAAGGGGAATCCGCCATGCGCTGGGATCTCTTTGCCATCCTGATGCTGCTGCCGTGGGCCGCCACCTTCGGCGGATCGCTGCTCGCCGCCCGCCTGCAGGGCGACGGCCCCAAACGCCAGGGCGGCCTGCTCGGCTTTGCGGCCGGCGTGATGATCGCCGCCTCCATCTGGTCGCTGATCCTGCCCGCCTTTGAGGACGCGGGCCATACGCCCGCCGGTGCGGGCATTGTCACCCTGGGGTTTGGACTCGGCTGCCTGGGCATGCTGCTGCTCGACAAAATCGTCCCCCACCAGCATATGGACGAGGACAAGCCGGAGGGCCTGCCCAGCCATATGGCCCGGCCCAAGCTGCTCGTCCTCGCCGTGGCGCTGCACAACATACCGGAGGGCCTGGCCCTCGGCGTGGTCATCGCGGCCGCCATGCAGGACGCGGGCATGTCGTGGACGGCGGCCCTCGCCTTCGGCGCCGGCCTCGCGCTGCAGAATTTCCCCGAGGGCATGGCCGTCGTGCTGCCGCTGCGGCAGAGCGGCACCTCCCGGAAACGCTGCGTCTGGTGGGGCTGGTGGGCGAGCCTCGCCGAGCCGGCTGCCGCCGTGGCCGGCATACTGCTGACCTCTTTCCTGAACACGCTGGGCGGCGTGGTGATGCCCCTGTCCCTCTGCCTGGCCGCGGGCGCCATGATCTTCATCGTGGTGGAGGAGCTGATCCCCGAATCCCAGGCCGGCGGCCACGGCCATACCGCCACCTACGGCTTTCTGCTGGGCTTCTGGCTTATGACGTTGCTCGGCGTGCTCGGCGGATAGCCGCGCCGCCCTACATATAAGGAGATTTGCCACATGGAAAAACTGGTGCTGGACAACGGTCTGCGCGTGCTGCTGCTTCCGTTGCCCGGGGCGCATTCCGCCTCGGTCGATGTGTGGGTGGAGGCCGGCTCCCGCTTTGAAGAGCCGGCGGAACAGGGCATATCCCATTTTGTGGAGCATATGCTGTTTAAGGGGACAACCTCCCGGTCGTCCCGGGTTCTGTCGGAGGAGATGGACCGCCTGGGCGGCAGCATGAACGCTTATACCACACAGGAGTGCACCCGCTATTACGCGCAGGTGCTGGCCGAAAATGCGGCCGAAACGCTGGATATCCTCAGCGATATGCTGCTGCATGCCCGGCTGACCCCCGAAGATACCGCCCTTGAGCGGCAGGTCATCCTGGACGAAATCGCCATGTACGAGGACATCGGCGAGGATCTGGCCCACGAGGCGCTGTGCGCCGCCGTGTGGGCCGGGTCGCCGCTGGGGCGCCCCATCTGCGGCACGCGGGAAACGGTGGCCGCCATTGACGCCCCTGCCCTGCGCCGGTATATCGCGGCGGCCTACACGCCGGAGCGCATGCTCGCCGTGATCGCCGGCGCCTTTGACCGCCAGGCCGTGCTCGCCTGTCTGCACGCGGGTCTCGGTTCGCTGCCGCGGGGCGGCGGCCGGCCGGCCGCCGATACCCCCGCCTTTCATCCCGGCCTCGCCCTGCGCCCGAAGGATTTCGAGCAAAGCTGCCTGGAGCTGGGCTTTCCGGGCCTCGCGGCCGGCGATCCCCGGCGGTATGCCATGATGCTGCTCAATTACATCGTGGGAGGCGGCGTCTCCTCCCGCCTGTTTCAGCGGCTGCGGGAGGAGCTGGGGCTCGCCTACGCCGTTTACAGCGCCAACAGCGCCGAAACGGGCGCGGGCCTGTTCACCATTTCCGCCTCCGTCTCGCCCGACAAGCAGGAAACGGTGCTGCGCGAAATCCGCGGGGTGCTCACCGGCCTGCTGGACGGGGTGACCGACGCGGAATTCCAGCGCGCCAGGGCGCAGGCCAAATCCGCCTTTATCCTCGGGATGGAAACGGTGGCCGCCCGGGCGGGGTACGCCGGGCGGAACGAACGGGTTTTCGGCCGGGAGATCTCCGCCTCCGCGGTCATCGCCGCCCTGGACGGGGTGGAAAAGCGGGAGGTGGACGCCCTCGCCCGTACCCTTTTCGCGGGAACGCCCGTCGCGCTCGCCGCCGCCGGACCGGTGGGGGCGGAATCGCTGTACGCGCCCTATCTGGCGCCTCTCGGCCGTCCCGCATAGAAAAACCCTTTGCACAAACGGCAAAATATGCTATACTGGAACAATATACAGAAACATATAAGGTTGTGAATAGTATGTCCGGACTGGCCGACGCCAGACGCTTGGTGGTCAAGGTGGGGACTTCCACCCTCACCTATGAAAACGGGCGGCTTAATCTCCGCCGTATTGAATCGCTTGTCAGGGTGCTCTCCGACTTCAAAAATGCCGGCCGGGAAATCGTGCTGGTCACGTCGGGGGCCATCGGCGTGGGCGCGGGCCATCTCGGCCTGCGGGAACGCCCGCACGACATCGGCGGAAAGCAGGCGGCCGCCGCCGTCGGCCAGTGCGAGCTGATGTATGCCTACGACAAGCATTTTTCCGAATACGGGCACGTGACCGCCCAGGTGCTGCTCACCCGCGACGTGGTGGAGGATGCGCAGCGCAAGACCAACGTGGTCAACACGCTGTGCCGCCTGCTGGAATACGGGGCGGTGCCCATCATCAACGAGAACGATACCGTCGCCACCGAGGAAATCGAGTTCGGCGACAACGATACCCTCTCCGCCCTGGTGGCCGAGCTGGTGGGGGCCCAGGGGCTCGTGCTGCTCACCGACATCGACGGGCTGTACGATTCGGATCCCCACCGGCACCCCGACGCCAAGCGCATCGACACGGTCACCCGCATCGACGACGCGCTGTATGCCCTGGCAGGCGGCGCCGGGTCGAACCGCGGCACCGGCGGCATGATCACCAAGCTGCACGCCGCCGCCATTGCGATGGACGCGGGCATTCCCACCGTCATCATGGACGGCGCGCGGCCATCCCGCCTGTACGATCTCCTGGAGGGGCAGCCGCTGGGCACCCTCTTCCTTCCTTCCGAGACGAAATAAGCGGCAGAGAAACCGGCCGCCGGTTTCGGCGGATCGGCGTCTGACGGGTGCCGTCCGTGCCGCCGGATTTTCTCACCGTCTGAACCAGAAAGGGGTTTACCTATGGATTCGCTTGACATGATTGGCTCCCGGGCCAAAATCGCGTCCCGCCTGCTCGCCGTGGCGGGTTCTGCCCGCAAGGACGCGGCCCTCGCCGCCGTGGCGCAGGCCATCGCGGCCGCCGCCCCCTCCATTCTGGAGGCCAACCGCCAGGACGTGGAAGCGGCCAGGGCCGCGGGCATCCGCGGTTCGCTCGTCGACCGCCTGACCCTGACCGAAGAACGCATCGCCGGCATGTGCGCGGGTATCCGCGAGGTGATTTCCCTGGTGGATCCGGTGGGCGAAATCGTGGAGGGCTACCGCCGTCCCAACGGCCTGCGCATTCAAAAGACGCGGGTACCGCTCGGCGTCATCGGCATCATCTACGAGGCGCGGCCCAACGTCACGTCGGACGCCGCCGCCTTGTGCATCAAGGCGGGCAACGCCGTCATCCTGCGCGGCGGCAAGGAGGCCATCCGCTCCAACATGGCGATCGTCGCCGCCATCCGGCAGGGCCTGGCCGCCGGCGGCCTGCCCTCCGACACGGTGCAGCTTATCGGGGATACCTCCCGTGAGACCGCCCAGGCCATGATGCGCCTGAACGAATACATTGACGTGCTGATCCCGCGCGGCGGGGCGAGCCTTATCCAGTCGGTGGTGCAGAACGCCACCGTGCCGGTTATCCAGACGGGGGTGGGCAACTGCCACATTTATGTGGATGCCGCCGCCGACATCGAGATGGCGGCCGCCATCACGGTCAATGCCAAAGCCTCCCGCCCGTCGGTGTGCAACGCGGCCGAAACGCTGCTTGTGCACGCGGCCATCGCGGAACGGGCGCTGCCCGTCATCGCGCGCGGGCTGACGGAAAAGGGGGTGCGCCTGCGCTGCTGTGAGCGGTCGGCGGCGATCCTCACCGGCTTCCCGGTGGAACCGGCCGGCGAGGAGGACTGGGCCACCGAATACCTCGATTACATCATGGCGGTGCGGGTGGTGGATTCGCTCAATGAGGCGATGGCGCATATCGCCACCTACGGCACCGGCCACAGCGAATGCATCGTCACCGACAGCCACCAGGCTGCCGAGCGGTTCACCGCTTCGGTGGACGCGGCCGCCGTGTATGTCAACGCTTCCACCCGGTTCACCGACGGCGGCGAGTTCGGCATGGGGGCGGAAATCGGCATTTCCACCCAGAAGCTGCACGCCCGCGGCCCGATGG
>CABSLQ010000017.1 GCA_902478605.1 uncultured Oscillospiraceae bacterium | reverse complement strand
CCCTCCTGCGCTCTTTGAAGGGGAAAATTTCGTCCTCTGCGGAGGACGACAGGGGCGATTCCTCTTGTGGTGCCCAAAACTGGCGGGCACAGCTATCGCTGCTGCCAGTTTTGACCACGGCGCCAGCCCCTGCTCGCTGTTTCCCGCACCGCGGGCGCTCGCAGGCGCTGCCCCTTGACCCCACCGCCTTTTGAAAAATGGCGGAATGCATTCGCTTGACGCGAATGCGAAAACTTTTTGTGTATTATTTTTTAGGAATGGACTTTTTCGACATACTGAGCCCCCCGTTTTCCGGGGGGCCTTATCTTTAATATGCCAGCTTGGCTGCCAGATACCCTTCCAGGGCGTCGATGGCGATGCGTTCCTGCTGCATGGTGTCGCGGTCGCGCACCGTGACACAGCCGTCCTCCACGCTGTCGAAATCGTAGGTGATGCAGAAGGGGGTGCCGATCTCATCCTCGCGGCGGTAACGCTTGCCGATGGAACCCGCGTCGTCGAAATCGACCATGAACTGCCGCGCAAGCCGGTCGTGCACCTCGAGCGCTTTGTCGCTCAGCTTTTTGGACAGGGGCAGCACCGCCGCCTTGTACGGGGCGAGGACGGGGTGCAGACGCAGCACCACGCGGGTGTCGTTTTTCTCGGCGTCCACCACCTCTTCGTCATACGCGTCGCACAGGAAGGCCAGCACCACGCGGTCGGCGCCCAGCGACGGCTCGATGACGTAGGGGATATAATGCTCGTTGGTCTCGGGATCGAAGTATTCCAGCTTGACGCCCGAATGGTTGCTGTGCTGGGTCAGGTCGTAGTCGGTGCGGTCCGCGATGCCCCACAGCTCGCCCCAGCCGAAGGGGAAGAGAAATTCGAAATCGGTGGTCGCCTTGGAATAGTGGGAGAGCTCCTTGGGATCGTGGTCCCGCAGCTTGAGGTTCTCCTCGCGCAGCCCCAGCCCGAGCAGCCAGCTGCGGCAGTAATCCTTCCAATACGCGAACCAGTCGAGGTCGGTGCCCGGCTTGCAGAAAAACTCCAGCTCCATCTGCTCGAATTCGCGGATGCGGAAGATGAAGTTGCCCGGGGTGATCTCGTTGCGGAAGCTCTTGCCGATCTGCGCGACGCCGAAGGGGATCTTCCGGCGGGTGGTGCGCTGGATATTCGCGAAGTTGACGAAGATGCCCTGCGCCGTTTCGGGGCGGAGGTAAATCTCATTTTTCGCGTCCTCGGTCACACCCTGATAGGTCTTGTACATCAGGTTGAAGGTGCGGATATCGGTGAAATCATGGGCGCCGCATTCCGGACAGTTGATGCCGTGCTCGTCGATGTAGGCCTTCATCTCGTCAAAGGACCAGCCGCCGGGATTCACGCCGGTGTCCTCGATAAGCTTATCGGCGCGGTGGCGGGTTTTGCAGCTTTTGCAGTCCATGAGCGGGTCGGAGAAGTTGCCCACATGGCCCGAGGCGACCCAGGTCTGGGGGTTCATGAGGATGGCGCTGTCCAGGCCGACATTGGTGGGGCTTTCCTGGACGAATTTTTTCCACCAGGCGCGCTTGACGTTGTTCTTGAACTCCACGCCGAGGGGACCGTAATCCCACGCGTTGGCCAGGCCGCCGTATATTTCGGAACCGGGATAGACGAAGCCGCGGCCCTTGCAGAGCGCCACGATTTTTTCCATTGATTTTTCGCTGTTGAGCATGGTAGATAACCTCCACTTATTTGTCCTGTTACTCCCTATCCTCCTAGTGTAATATGAATGGAAGCGATTGTCAACGAAAAAAAGCCTCCCGCCGGACAGAGAGCCTGCAAAGCAGCCCGAACCAGGCACTCTCCGCGGATCGTCTCCATATCCGGCAGGGACTGCATGGAGAAAGGCGCAACAGAGGCCACTCCCAGCAAGGTAACGGCGATTAAGTAATTGCTGAAAGGCAGCCAAAAGGGCACAGGCTATCGGCCTGTGCCCTTTTATGCATGGATTAGCCGCCGCGGCAATGCTCCGGCAGGAAAATGGGGGACCATCCCCCGCTGTCCCCGGGACGTCCGGCCGGCCGCCGAGGAGGGCGCGCCGCAGGCAGGCCCCGGCGAAGCCGAGGAAGAACGGCCTTCCGCCAGCCTTTTCCTTGCCTGCCCGCGGTTCTGCCAGGGGGCATTGATAACGCGAAAACGGCATGGCCCTTTTGGGTCATGCCGTTTTCATACGGCTCCCGGCCGGCGCCGGGCGCCTTTGGCGCCTTATTCGATGGCGATTTGACGGGAAGGCGGGGTGACGTCGCCCTTCTTGGGCATTGTCAGCTCGAGCACGCCCTTGTCGTACTTGGCGGTGATGTGCTCGGCGTCCACGCCCGAGATGTCGAAGCTGCGGCTCAGAGAACCGTACCGGCGTTCGCGGCGCAGGAAGCTGTCCTTCTCCTCTTTCTTTTCTTCTTTATGGACAGCGGAAATGGTCAGGCAGTCGCCGTTCAGGTCGAGGTGGATATCCTCCTTGTCGAAGCCGGGCAGGTCGGCGCGCACCAGATAGTGATCGCCTTTGTCCAGGATATCCGTCTTGCAGGGGAATTCCTTCTCCAAGTCGCCGAAGAAGTGGCGTTCAAATTCGCGGTCGAAGTCGGCAAAGGGGTTGAGGAAACGATTGCTGCGGTGTTCAAAAGGAATCAGATCAAACATAAGGCAAACCTCCAAAAATATGCATTTTCCGGCTTATATGCTTTTGGGAGCGGCCGGGCGATGGAAACCGGAGAACACGCCCGCCCGCTGTGCTGTCATATCTGTCTGCACCGCTTACGGCACCTTCTTTCGTGTTTCTGAACTATAGTATACGGCCGATTTTTTACAAAACATCGGATAAAATATGACCAAATTATGAATTTTAGCACTCTAATAAATAGAGTGCTAAACGCAAAAATATTGGCGTGATCCGATTTATTTCCGTTGAATTTCGGAAGAAATTCATGTAAAATAAGAAAAGAAGCCGGTATAGAATTCGGATGGAGGTTGTCTATGGAGATCAAGCTCAAAAGTTACATCAACGCGTGCCATGAAGCGTCCGATTATGTCCTTGAGCAGTTTCACAGCTGTTATGAGCTGGTGTTTTATGCCAAGGGATCCGGCAATTCGACCATCAACGGCGAGACCTGTTATTTCAAGGATAAATCGATCGCCCTGATAACGCCCGGATCGCTGCACGATGAATACAGCACCACCGAGACGCAGGTATACTGCTGCCTGTTCACCTACGAGGGGGAATTCGAGCTGAAAAACGGGATTTATCAGCCGCCGGGCGAGGAGGAAAGCGCGCGGCTCGAGCTCCTGTTTCTTCAGATTGACGAAGAGATGCGGGCAAAAAAGACGGGGTATGCCAGCCTGCTGGATTATCTGCTGGGGCAGATTGTCACCTATTTTGTGCGCATGACGGTGACCGACCGCGCCAATCCGTACGACTGCATCGCCTACACCAAACAGTACCTCAAGGAGAACAGCGGCAGCAACCTGTCCTTCCAGCTGCTGGCAGACCAGATCGGCTACAGCTATGACCGGTTCCGGCACATTTTCCGGGAAACGGTGGGCATATCCCCGGCAAAATATTTGTACAACGTCCGCATTGACAAGGCAAAAAAGCTGCTGCTTAACAGCGGGTATTCGGTCTCGCAGATTGCCAAGATGACCAACCTGGGCAGTGTAGCGCACTTTGTCGATATTTTTAAGAAGGAGACGGGTCTCACGCCGCTCAAGTTCCGCAAAACGCTGGAGCATTCGTCTGAGGAGGTGCTCAACCTCACCTCAGGCGCCGGCCGGCACTTTTCTTCCAATAGTCTGTAATCGGAAAGGGCGGGTCCGGCCGTATGGCCGGGCCCGCCCTTTGCCGTCCCCGCCGTGCCCGGAAGAAGGGCGGCGTGTTGGCCCCCGCCCCCCGCCCGCGGCAAACCAACCGGCGGGTGAAGCCGCCGCCATGCCCGGCCCGCCTCTGTACATGGTTCACAATCCGGGGCCGGTGACCGCCCCTGGAGAATTGGCGAAAACGTACCTTGCATGTGTCCAAACGCCCATGCTATAATGCAACCGTATTTTCGGAACGCAAGGAGACGCGGACTTATGCCCCAGCCCAATTACAAAAGCACCCTGCGTGCGTGCTGCCTCGGCTATGTGACCCAGGCGGCGGTGGTCAATCTGGCGCCGCTGCTGTTTGTGATTTTTCAGCAGCGCTACGGTCTGTCCTTCACCATGATCGGCAGCCTGGTGCTGTTCAATTTTGTGGTGCAGCTGTCGGTGGACGCCGTGGCCATCCGATTCGTCGATCGGTTAGGCTACCGGGCCTCGGTGATGATCGCCCACGGCTTCTCCGCGGCGGGCCTGCTGCTGCTCGGTATCCTGCCGCACGTCATGCCGGCCTATGCCGGCATGCTGATCGCCGTATTTCTGTACGCGATCGGCGGCGGCCTGATTGAAGTGCTGATAAGCCCCATTGTGGATTCCCTGCCCGGCGATGCCAAAGCCTCGACCATGAGCCTGCTCCACTCGTTTTACAGCTGGGGGCAGGTGGTCGTGGTGGCGCTGTCCACCCTGCTGTTGCAAATCATCGGGCACGGTCTCTGGTTCATCCTGCCGATGCTTTGGGCCATCCTGCCGACCGTCAACCTGTTCTATTTTCTGCGGGTGCCGCTGATTCCGCCCGTGGCGGAGGAGCAGCGGCTGCCGCTGAAAAAGCTGCTGACCTCCCGGATTTTCGTGGCGGCGATGCTGCTGATGGTGTGTTCCGGCGCTGCCGAGCAGGCCATGTCCCAGTGGGCCTCCCTGTTTGTGGAAAAGGCGCTGGGCATTTCCAAGGTGATTGGCGATTTGCTCGGCCCGTGCATCTTTGCGATCATGATGGGGATCGGCCGCACCTTGTACGGTATCCGCGGGCAGCAGCTCAACCTGCAGAATGCGCTGTCTGCCTCGGCGGTGCTGTGCATCGCGGCGTACCTTCTCACCGCGCTGGTTCCCGTTCCGGCGGTTGCCCTGATCGGCTGCGCGCTGTGCGGGCTGTCGGTCAGCCTGATGTGGCCGGGTATGCTCAGCCTGTCCTCCGCCGGCTACCCGACCGGCGGCACCGCGATGTTTGCCATCCTGGCGCTGTGCGGGGATCTGGGCTGCTCCGCGGGCCCCTGGCTCACCGGACTGGTTTCCGACGCCGCACAGAAGTCCTCCGCCATTGTGAACTGGGGCGCCGGCATGGGGAACGATCCCGCCCAGGCAGGACTGAAAATCGGCCTGCTGGCCGCCATTGCCTTCCCGTTGGTGATGTTCTTCGGCATTCTCTATATGCGGCGGCAGATGAAGCGGGCCGATTAACCCTATCCGTGAACGGCCGGCCTGCTGGGGAATGCCGCCGGCCGGCCTTCCAATATCCGCTTTATAACACAAGCGGCGCCGTCCTTTCGGGCGGCGCCGCCTTTTATAAACAGACCACGACAAAAGCGGGGAAAATCGCAGGATTTTCCCCGCTTTTCTTTTAAGGAACGAACAGGTTGCGGTTGGACAGCACAATGGGGATCAGCATCACGGTGGGGCGTCCCTCCACCGTCAGCTCGAGCACAAAGCGGCACAGGCCCGCGGGCACCTGCTCGGCGGTGATGGTGAAACGGTGCACATACCCCTCGTCCGTCCACCATTTGCCTTTGAAGAACCGGCCCGCGCGGTGGGGCGCGATGACATATTCCGGGTCGGCGTACCATTTGAGGCAGAGCGGCAGGGCGTGGGCGTGCTTGTTGAGAATGCGCACCTCCACGGCGGCGGGCTGCCCGTCCGTGATGTAGGGTCCGTCGGGATAGGACACCGCCACGTCGAACATATCCCCGCGGAACACCGGCCCGAGCAGGTTGTCGTACAGCGTTTTGGCGGGGCAGCGGGCCATCAGGCTCTCGTCCGTGCAGCCGGACAGGTCGGTCGCCTGCGTATCCGACAGGGTCACCCCGGGGCATTTGAGCAGCGTTACCGCCCGTGCCAGCCGTTCCACCCGCCGGGTCAGGTCGTAGATGTCGCCCGGAACCCCGTTCAGATCGCAGATGTCCAGCACGATGGTCTTGATGCCGGTGCCGATGGGGGCCTTCCACTTTTCCGGAATCCCGTCCAGCCCGTACAGCAGCCCCCAGAGGGAGCCGATGGTCGCCGCGGTGCAGTCGGTGTCCTCGCCGCAGTTCACCGTAATGCAGATGGTCCGGTCAAAATCCCCCTCGCCGTACAGCCAGCCGATGAGCAGCATCGCGATGTTGGACGGCACGTCGTAGCCGATCGGCCCTTCGCGGAAGCCCTTGTCGATGTCCTCCTGGCAGATGCTGCCGAAGGGGAGCGTCCCGCCGCGGCATTCCCGCAGGGTCGTGTTCCGCGCCTCCTGCCAGGACAGGCCGTCCCGCCGGCATTCCCGGACGCGGCGCACCGCCCTCGCCACGCCGCAGTCGGCGGGGATATAGGACAGGCCGATGTCGATGAGCCGGTTGGCGTCCGCCTCGGCGGTGGCCGGGGTGCCGGCGAAGGCAAAGGCGGCGCTTTCCATGGCGGCGACGAAGATCTCGGCGTACAGCCCCTCGCCGTTCCCGTGGTCCAGGATGGAATCCTCGTACGCATACCGCGTGGCCACCTCGGGACAGCCGGGCGCCAGACAGGCCCAGATTTCCGATCGGATATAGGAGCCGCAGCTGTCCTTGAAGCAGTTTTCGTATGCCGAGCACAGCGGCGCGGGCAGCCCGGCGCGCATGTGCGTCTTGGAAATGCCGTATTCGGCCCAGTGCGGGGTCAGAAAGCTCAGATAATACTCGGCGAGCACCCGCGCGTCGATGTCGATGCCCTTTTCCTCGAGCGCCAGCAGCCACAGCAGCTGGATATCCAAATCGTCGTTGGGCAGCGGCTCGCCCCGGAGATCCTGCTGGTAAAAGGTCACGTCGTTAAGCTGCCGCTTCCATTCCATCGGCGCACCCAGCGTCCCGCCGATGTTTTTGCCCATCCAGCAGCCGAGTACCCTCTCGCGATAATCGTCCGTATGTAGGATCATAGCGGTTTCCCCTCTTTCAGCGAATCCAGCGCCTCGCGGCCGGCCACCACGATGGCGGCCACGTCGCCGGCGTCCAGCTGCACCTCGCAGGCAAGGCCGCCTTCGGCCGCCGTCAGCGGCAGCTCACGCCCGGCCACCATGTCCCAGGCGGCCGCATCGGCCGGCACGGCCGGTGCCTCGATGCGCAGCCGCCCCGTGTAAGCCTCGTCCCCCGTGTTCATCGCGGTATACAGCGCCATGCCGCGGCCCAGGCAGCCGAACCGCTCGGTCAGCATGGAGGCTGCGGGCTCAAACGCGGCGCGGGTCACCGGCCGCCAGCCCAGATGGTCGGCGAGCACCACGGGCGGCAGGTATTTCCGGAACAGATACCGGCACGCCTCATAGTCGTCCCGCGGCACCCGGTAGCCGATGATGTTCGCAAAGAGGCCGTATAGCAGGCTGTCCTTCATCACCTGCTCCTTTTCGGCCAGGCCGGTTTCCTTGGGCCCCAGCTTGGGCAGATCGTTGGTGAGCAGCAGGCACCACGGCTTGCGGTAGGCCATGGTGCGGCGCAGCCGCTGAATCCAGAGATCGTGGCCCCAGCGGGGGCCCACCTCGCTGCCCGGTACGTCCACCAGATGGGTGTAGCACACCGCCCCTTTTTCGGGAAAGACCGAGTTGGCCAGGATCAGCTTATCCTGCGCGCGCATCTGGTCGTGGATGGCCTTGGCATACTCGTACTGGGTGAAGGCGACGGGCAGCACCGGCGTCTTGTCGTCGTCCCACAGCAGGGGATAGGGGGAATAGGCGAAATGCTCCTGCCGGTAGTTGTACCAGTTGTCATAGCCCCAGGTCATGTTGTCGATGTATACGCCGCCGAGCTCCGCGCCCTCCTCCTTGGCCTGGCGCTCCGCCTTTTTCACGTTCTGCATCTGCAGGCGGTAGAGGTTCCAGCCCGGGATGGAGGGGCTGTGGTTGGTGATGAAGGCGACGGTGGGGCCGTACGCATGCCAGCCCAGCGTCCGATATTTGTGCTCTTTGGTGTGGATGGCCGAATTGGCGATGGCCTCGGCGAACTGCCCCAGCGTCACGCCGTCAAAATCCTGGTAGGGGGTGGAGGCGTCCGCCCGCTGCAGCTCGGCGAACCGCTCCATGAACTCCTCATAGGTGGGATGGGGATCCTTGGGGCGCTCCTTCCATTCCATCCACACCTCGCCGGGCGCGGTGTACTGGAAGGGCACAATCGAATGGGCGGCGTCGCCAAGATAGGAGCCGGGCGTCTCGTTGAACCGGAAGTGGTAATCCTCCACGTTTTCCAGCCAGGTGTAGTCGTGCTGGAACAGCCAGTTGCCGCCCTCCTTGACGCGGCGGACGAACTGCTCCGGGAACCGATCGTAATAGCCCTGCGCCATGGCACGGAAGCCCCATTCCGGCGCCTCAGGCGCGTACAGCACGAGCGAAAAAGCGCCCCTGTCGGCGATCTGGAGCGTTTTGTCCGACAGCACCATGCGGAACACCACGCCGAGGTAGCCGCCCCCTTCGGCGCCCTCAAAGAAGATCTCGCGGGAGCCGGGCGGATCCATCGGCACGCCGATGGCCAGCGACGCCGTGCCGTCGGTCACCCCGCCGAAGGGGTACAGGCTTACCATCTGATCGAACTGATCCTGGGCGATGTTGGTGGCGTTGGTGTACCGCTCACCGGGGACGATGGGCCGCTTGGTCTCCATGTCGTCCGGCCAGAAAAGCCCCGCCCCCTCCACCGGGAAGCGGCAGGTGACCGCCACAAGGCGGTCGCCGCCGGCGGGATTGTGCAGCGTACCCGCAAGCCTGGCCGTTTCGCCCACCGCGGCAAAGCGCAGCGTTACCTGCAGGCCGTCCGCCTCGCCATCCAGGGTCCAGCCCCGGCCGTCCCGCCGGACGGCGCCGCACACGGGAGTGGTTTTGCCTGTCACCACGTCGGTGATGCAGACCCCGCCCGCGGACAGGGCCGTGTTCTCCCACCGGCCGTGCGCCCGCACCGCCGTGCAGGCACCCGTGGCTGCGTCAAAGGCCAGCTCCAGCCGGGCGGCTGTATCGGTTACTACCATAATATTCGGAACCTCCTTCTCATAATATGGATAATATACTAGGTGCATCATAGCACGCCTCTTTCGGTAAAGTCAATCGAAGGTTGTCGCTTTAGCCAGTATATGATAGTTTTTGTTTGCCGCCGAAAAAGCGGCGGCGATGTACGGCGGCCGGACGGGCAAAAAAATATGACGTTTAGGCTACGGGACATGCAGTACTGAAGGGGAATCGGGAGCGGATGCCGCCCATTTTCCGGCCCTGTACCGCCGGTGGAAAACAGAATTTCATTTCCTGGCTATCTATCGGCAGATTCCTTGTATTCCCGGTTTGGTTGTGCTAGGATAAAAACGACATATTAGATAATGCTGCAGACGTTGTGGATGGATTTGTAGGCATAATGCCGGCGGCGTTATCGGAGGCCGTAAGCTGTGTAAACCCGAAAAAAAGAAGAGGGAGAGGATATTGGTGAAAACACGTGCATGGAAACTGCGCAAACCGGTGGCGCTCGTAGCGCTTCTGAGCCTGCTGCTGGCCCTGTTCAGCGTCGGCTATCTGCCGGGTACGGCGGCCGAGGAGGGGGAGCAGGTCTTCATCAAGGCGCCCAACGGCCTGTATTGGGGCGTGGAGTACAGCGAGGCCGAAGGGCGGGACGTCATATCGACCAAGACGGTGTTTCCCACCGTGGCAGACAATGCCTTTACCATTCTGCGGGAAGGCGACATGGTCGCCCTGCGCACCCCGGCGGGCGACACGTATGTGAGCCCGGCCTATCCCTGCGAGGCAGGGATCGATCCCCTTCCCTGGGGCGGGTTTGAGCTGCAGGAGCAGGACGATGGGACAACTGCACTGTACAATGCGCGGGAGGGCGGCTTTTACCTCATGACGGAGGGGGAAACGGACGCCCGGCCTGAGGGCGGCCGGCTGACGCTCAGCGCGGCCGCGGGCGGCGTCACCGAGCTGAACAAAATGCAGATCATCCCGGTGGCCGAGTATCGGCCTACCCGGGATAAGGTGTATATCAAAACGACGGACGGCAAGTATTGGAAGGCCGACGAACTGAACAACAACCTGGTGCTCAGCGACAGCAAGCCATCGCTGGAAACCGGCGGCTTTGAAATTGTGGAGTGGCCGGACCGCACCTCCGCCACCGGCACGCCGGTGGCGATCCTCACCCCGCTGGGAGAATATATCTGGGTGAACTTTCCCTGCAAGCTCGACGGATCGGATCAGATTGGCATCCCGGGGACCGAGGGTTCCTGGAGCCAGCTGGACATGCGCACACAGCCCGACGGCACGGTGGTATTTTACAGCAGCGCGCGCGGCGCCTATTACCTCACCGCGGTCAGCAGTGCGATGGAGGTGGCACTGAGCGACGAGTCGGCCGGTCTCAGTGACGCCAACAAGTTCACCCTCGAGCCGGCGCTGGAGCTTGCGTCGCGCAAGGTCTATATTAAATCCCCTGGCGGCCATTTCTGGGGCGTCAACGCGGACGGTGCCATCGTGGCCGAAACGGTGTTCCCCACCGAGGAGCAGAACGCCTTCACCATTGCCGAGCATATCAGTGAGGTGGCGCCCTCCGGCGTGGCGGTGTCCATTGAGGTGCCTGGCGGCGGCCGGTATGTATCCCCGGCCTATCCCTGCGTCGCGGGCGAGGATGCCCTGCCGTGGAACGGTTTTGAAATGCGTCCGCAGGCGGACGGCACCTATGTGTTTTTCAGCTTCCGCGAGGCAGAGGTCGAAACCCAGCAGGGCTATAACATTAGTCAGTTCAAAAATGAAGTGTCCCTGAGCGCGGGCATTAGCGGGCTGACCGATCTGAATAAGTTCCGCGTCTACGACGTGGAGGATTTCGATCCCGCGCAGGATAAGGTGTTCATCAAAGCTTCCGACGGACGGTATTTCGGCGTGACCGACGCCGATCCGGATCCGATCGTGACCGCCGATACGGTCGAACCCACCCTGTCGGCCAACGGCTTTGAGATCGTTCGCTGGCCGAACGCGTCTTCCTCCACCGGCACGCCGGTGGCTATCCTGACGCCGACCGGCGGGTATATTTGGGTGAATTTCCCCTGCGGGGCCAACGGCGCCCACGAATTCGGCGCGGCGGAATACCCCGGCTCGTGGAATGCCTGGGACATGCGCGAGCAGGACGACGGTACCGTGGCCTTCTTCAGCGCCAACCGCGATGCGGCCGGCTATTTCCTGTCCCATGAACAGGGCCAATCCTGGCTGACGGGCGGCGCCGACGGCGTGGGGGCTGCCAACAAATTCACCCTGGAGCCGGCCGCGGGCGAAGTGGAGCCGCCCGTGGACGACGATCGGGTGTATATCCAGGCGGCCAGCGGCAAATTCTGGAGCGTCAGCGGCAGCGGCCTTGTTGCCACCACCACCGAACCCACGCCGGAGCGCAACGGCTTCCGTATCGTGGAGGGAACCAACGAAATGGGCGACGTGGTGGACATTGAGACGCCCGACGGGCAGCACGTCGTGCCTACCTACCCGGTGAGCCTGAGCCCAAATGCGTTTGAATTCAACGGCTTCCGCATGGAGGAACAGGATGACGGCACCGTCACCTTCTACAGTTTCCGTGACAACGGCCATCACATTTCGATGGACGGGGATACGGTTTCCATGAACGATCAGGTGACCAATATCACCGCGTCCAAGAAGTTCAAGATCATCCCCATCGACGAATACGTCCCCGGCGGTGAGGAGACGGTGCCGGACACCAACGCCTATATCAAGGCGGCCAACGGCAAATACCTGCGCGTCGACGAGAACAACCTGCTGATTGCCGACGTGGAGACGCCCACGGAGGATCATCTCTTCCAGATCGTGGACAGCTACCGCACCGACGGAAGCGGACGGACCATCTACGGCCTGCGCTGGCTGGCCAACGGGCAGTACCTGATGCTGGAAAATGCGCCGAACCATGTGGTGACGCACGGCACCGCCCTGGAGGGCTGGTGCGAAACCATCCTGATCGAGCAGGAGGACGGCCGGTATTTGATCAGCATGCGCAGCAATTTCCTCGGCGTGCCCGGCAGCGATAACTATGTCTATGGCTATTATGCCGCGGCAGACGAAACCTGCGTGTTCGAAATCGAAATGCAGGCGCCGGCTATCACCACCGATTACGACGACAAAAGCGATCAGTGGAACAGTGCCGCCGCTATCGACATCACGGTGACGGTGGAAGATGCGACGGGCGCGGGCATCGGCGAGGTGTCCTATAAGGTGAACGGCGGCGTGAAGCAGCCCGTCACCCTGGACGCGGACGGCCGGTTTGTGCTCACCGTGCCCGAAGGAGACGGCACCTTCCGCATTGCCGTCACCGCCGTGGACAACAACGGCGCGACTTCCATCAAGAATCTGATCGTTAAACGGGACACGGTACGCCCGACCATGAGTGCCGTGGACACCGGCAGCTATATCCCCGGTGAGTGGACCAAAGATCGCGTGACCCTTTCCGCCTCTCTGGGGACTCAGGGGGCCAGCGGCGCGCAGATCTATTACGCGGTGGGCGACGGCGAATTTGCCGAGATGAACGGTACCCTGTCGGTGCAGACCGATACCAATACCACCTATCGGTTTAAGGCGGTCAGCGGCAGCGGCCTTGAGAGCGAGGAGCAGACGGTGGAGATCAAGGTGGACGGCAACGCCCCCGTCAGCGCCATCCAGGTCAAGGATAACTTCTGGCGCACCCTGCTGCATTATATCACCTTCGGCGTCTTCTTCAACGACACGGTGGACGTGTCTATCACGGCCGAGGACGCGTTCAGCGGCGTGCAATCGGTTGAATATATCCGCACCGATAAGGAACTGACCGACGAGGAACTGGACGCGGCAGAGTGGACCCCGTACACCGCCGCATGGAAAGAGGAGCCGAATACTTCCTTTATCCTGTACGCCCGGGTGACCGACCAGGTGGGCAACCAGGCGATCCTCAGTACGGAGGGCATTGTGCTGTACACCGATTCCACCGTGGAGCAGGATACCTATTACCTCGACGGCAAAACGGCCGGCGACCTGCCGATTAAGCTGTCTCTCAACGGCAACACCCTGACGGAAGTCCGCAACGGTGAGGAAGCGCTGGTGGAAAATCAGGATTACACCTTTGACGGGGAAACCGTGACGGTGAAGCAGGCGTATCTGGCTGCGCAGGAAAACGAATGGCTGGTGCTCGACTTCATCATGAGCGCGGGCGAGGATCTGCGGGTGAGCATCTTCTTTGAGAAGGAAACGCCCGGCGGCACTCAGCCGACCGATCCGTCGAATCCAACCACGCCGCCGACCAGCGGAGAGGGAGAGCCGGACGGCGGATCGCCCGGGACGGGTTCGTCTGCTCCGGCTGCGGTGTTGATGCTGGCCGGCCTGTCGGTTGTGGGCCTGCTGGCTGCCCGGCGCAGAAGGCAATCCGTGCAGTAAGGACACGAAAGCCCCCGGTTTCGGCCGGGGGCTTTGGCTGTTGCTGGTACTGCATGGCGGGGAAGCGGGAAACCGCCGGCAGAACCGTCCGACGGGACCGCCGGGATTCCCCGCGCCAGGGTTCGCTTACGGCGAGCGTGGATTATCACTCAACTGCGGCCGGCAACGGTCCGATGTACCGGGAGCGGGCAGCAAAAAAGCGGACCGCATCCGCGATCCGCTTTTTACTGTTTGGCTGTCCTTTTAAACGGCCGGTGCTTCCACCAGCAGGGAGAGCAGCTTTCCCTTGTGCCGCGGCGGCGTGAGCAGCATGTCGTCGAGCAGCTGCTGCATCTGGTCGGGCGGCATCTTTTCGATGAGATAGGCATCCCGCCCGCCTTCCGCCTCTTCCATATGGGTGAGACCGTTCCCGTCGACGTGAATCCACCCCGGTGGGCTTTTCGCAAAATAACCGTCCATCCCCTTCGCCGCATACAGTGCCGTGAGCAGATCCCAAGATTCCCGCCCGCCGTCGCTGTGCACCGCATCGCGGTGCACAGCATAGCAAAACCGCACGGGGTTGTCGATGTCGCCCTGATCGAGCAGAGGCTTTCCTACGATGACACGGCTACCTAATTCGAAGCCGCAGTACACAATGGGCACCGGACAGTGATCCGCCACATACTGCGCGCTTTCGATGTCACAGCGCAGGTTGTATTCCGCGTGCAGGTGATACGCGACGGGATCCTCGCCCCCCGGCGTGAAAAAGCAGCCGCCCATGATGACGATCTCGCCCACCTTGCGGCGTACCAGCTCGGTGCCATCCAGCGGGGAAAACGCATCGGGCGCCGAACGCAGCAGCCGTGCGGCGTTGCGCATCTGCCCGGTGAGCAGAAGGGTCGCCGACTTATCCGGGACGTCCTGCAGCACCCGCCGCATCACATGCAGCGCATCGGGCACCGGCCCGTCGGTATACGGGCCGGGGAAGCATCGTCCGGTTTTTCCGGCGTAAATATCATATTCCGGTCCTCCGAGAAAGGCGTCCCCTTTGAGAGCACCGATGGGGATATCCGGCCGGCCGTAATACCGGTTGATGGCGTCGATACAGGCGGCCCCATATGGCGTGGTGGTGGTATGGGTCACGGCAATGAGAGCGACCTCCTGCTTGTCCGCCAGAGTATGAAGAACCGCCATCGCCCCGGCATCGTCGCAGTCACACCCGATGTCCGTATCCAGTAGAATCCGTTTGCTTCCCATGTGGTGTTCACCTCTTCTCCTGTTCTTTATTATACTGAAAGAAAATATTATATAGTGGCTCAGTTGCAAATGGAGCGAAACGGAAATTCTGCGTTTAAAGCGGGGAAAAGGCCCCCATTTGGGTTCGCATTCCGGCTATTTGAAAAAATGTATCATATACTGGCTGAATGTTTTAATGCTAATTGACACCATAAAACAAACATGGTAGTATTTTGTTCAGGAAAAAATATAATAGTTTTGCAAAGACATCGATGAATATTGTATATTTCAACTTGACAAAGGAAGTAAATGGATCTCGAAAACAGTTAGAGAAGGGAGAACAAGACATGAGACTGACCAGAACGGCGGCCGCGGTGACCGCCATCGGCGCGAGTCTGCTTTTGACGGCGGCCTCCGCCGGACTGCCGGCTTTCGCCCAGACGGAAACGGGCGGACAGACCTACGAGTATCTGGAAATGTTCGAGCCCATTTTTTACGAAGGGCTGGAGGGGGCCTCCACGATTGCCAATGCGGCTGTTTCGGGCGCCAAGCTGTCCTTCCCCTGGGTGGGGGTGGAAGAGGATCACTACGTCGCAGTGAACACCGACGAAGTGATTACGGGCGAGCGCAGCCTGGTGATGGATTACGACGGCAACAGCGCGGTGATGAACACGGTGGGGCCGATGACCGCCCCCCTGAAGTTCCTGCAGGAGAAATACTACATATTCAACTTCAGCTTCAAGGTACTGAAGCCGCTGCCCGCCGGCTTCAAGATGGAGATCCACTCCATGACCTGGACCTCTTCGCCCAACTATTTCTTTACCGCGGTGATCCAGTATGACGCGGCGGGCCGGCTGACCATAGACTGTCCCCTGAACGACTCCAACAAGGAGATCTACAAAGGGGCCGACGGCCAGCCTCTTGCCGAGCCCCAAACGGCGATCAAGGATTTGGGCGGCGGCCTGTATAACGTCGCGGTGATTTTCCAGGGGGCCAAATCGGCCGACGATCAGGAGAACATGTTCCTGCGCCTGGCGGTCACGGGAGAAAGCAAGCTGTCCTTCGACGATTTTGCCTTTTATGCCGGCATGCCCACCGACCTGGCGGGCAACTTCGTGCGGCGCACCGAAGAGGCTGACTACCTGGAAAGCTTTGAAAAGGCGGAGGGCGTGACGGCCGGCGGCATCACCGGTACCCAGATCACCTCCCCGGGCGGCGACATGACCGATCAGTTTGCCCTCACCGGATCGGCGGCCAGCGTCATCGACGGCAAAAAGTCCCTGCTGTTCAGCAATCTGGAGACCGAAGCAGTGGAAAAGCTGGCCTTCGGCAATACCCAGGATTCCTTCCTCATGCAGGAAGGCGAAGGGTATAAGGCGGTGCTGCAGATGCTGCCGTCCTCCGCACCGGAGGGCGCCTTCCTCAAGCTGCACGGCCGCGGGGCGGACGGTGCTCTGCTGTTCACCGCCGCCTTTACCCACAGCGGCGGCGAATGGACGGCCGCCGTGACCAAAACGGACGCCTATCCCTACGACCTGCCCGAAGCGGCCATCGAGCCGTACGGAAGCAAGGGGTATAACCTCGGCGTGGGCTTCACCGGCGTGGCGGGCACCTACCTGACCGTGGAATTGTCCGGGCGCACCACCATGTCCCTCGACGGCCTCGGCGTATACCGGGCGCTTGTGGGCGAATGCGTCCAACGGTATTTCCCGGTGGTCCGGCACACGATCCGGGTGTCCGGCGGCAAGAACGGCAGGGTGAGCCCTGTGGGCGCCACCGAAGTGGAAAAGGGAAAGGATTTCACCCTCACCATCACGCCGGAGGAGGGCTATGAGTTGGATGCCCTGCTCCTGGACGGCGTCAAGCAGGAAGTGTATACCCAGCAGTACACGCTCAGCGAAGTGGATGCCGACCACACCATCGAGGTGTCCTTCAAACGCAAACAGTATGCCGTCCAGGTGGAGGCCGGCGAAAACGGCGCCATCTACCCGAACAAGGACGTCACCGTCCCCCATGGCGGCAAGCTGACCCTTTTCGTTTCCCCGAATCCGGGATACAGGCTGGATACCCTGTTTGTCAACGGGGAGCAGATGACCATCGAGGGACAGACCCTGGTGGTGGAGAACGTCACCGACAAGGTGACGGTATACGCCACCTTCCGCGAAGGCGAAGCCGTTCCCGGCAACCCGACCAGCCCGGACGGCACCGATCCTTCGGAACCGGATAATCCCGGAACGGGCGCATCCTGGCCCGCAGCCTCGGCGGGGTTCCTGCTGCTTTCGGCGGGCACGGCGGCGCTGTTTTATCGCAAACGGTCCTGACACCCGCGTAAACTGACGAAAGGAATGAGAGTGTATATGAAAACCATGCGGAAACTGGCGGCGCCGCTGCTGACCGGCCTGCTGACCCTGGCCATCGGCTTTTCCATGGCGGCCGCGGCGGCTCCTCCGGAGACCCCTTTTGCAAGCGAAGATTTGGAGGGTGCGACCGGCAACTTCATACTCGTGCGCGATCACGACCGTATTCCCGATACCCTTGAGGGCGCGGAGACCTTTGCCTTCCCCTATGAAGGCGGCGATAAGCAGCTCAAAATTGCCAGGAAGAGCGACAGTGCCACCAAGGATTACGTCATCGAGGGGGATCAGTCGCTGTATTTCACCAACGTGGGGGAGAACGCGGCGGCTGCCATTGAACCTCTTATCACTAAGGGAAACGTGGGTACCCCCCTCAATTTCCAGCCCAGCAAGGTATACGTCGCCCGCTTCCTGTTCAAAGAAATCCATACCATTGCAGGCACTTCGACGCTGAATGTGAACGTGCGCACCTGGAGCTGGGAAGACGAACAGCAATGGGTCAACTTTGAGATAAAGCCCAAGTCCTCCGGTGGTTTTACGGCAAAGAAAATCAGCGGCGGCGGACCCTATGACAAAATTGTGATCCAGCAGGTGGAAGAGGATGTCTACGAGGTGGCGATGCGCTTCTCCGGGCTGCAGCCTTCGGCGGATCAGTACTGCTATCTGTTCTGGCAGCTGAATGGACAGGGCGGCGTTTCCATCGACGGCTTTAAAGCATACGAGAGCAAGGAGAATCCCAACAAATTCTTTGAGCGCGCCGCCTACGGCGCCGATGAGCCGGATGATACGACCAAGGCGCCCGAAGATAATAAGACGACGGCGCCCACCAAAGCACCCGGCGGCGACAATACCACGGCGCCCACCAAAGCGCCTGGCGGCGACAATACCACGGCGCCCACCAAAGCGCCTGGCGGTGACAATACCACGGCGCCCACCGAAGCCCAGCCGGGTGATTCCACCGCCGATCCGACCGCCACGGGCGAAACGGACCTGACCGAAGCGCCGACCACGGCAACCACGCAGGACGGCACCGCGCCCTCCGCCGATGCGACCGATCCGGTGGACGGCCCGCCGCAGGAGGGCCGCGGCTTGTCCGGCCTGGCGCTCGGCATATTGGTGGCCGCGATTGTCGTGGTGATCGGCTGCGGCGCAGCCGTTGCGGCGTTCCTGATTATTAAGAAGAAAAAATCCGACGTTTGACGGGGGAGGGAAATCCGCATGAAACAAAGGAAGGCGCACCGTTTATCCCGGCCGCTGCAGCTGCTCGTGTGCGGGCTGCTTTTGGTCGGCATGGTCCCCTCTATCGCGCCCCGGGTATCGGCGGCGCCCGCGCTGGTCGGCGAAGGGCTGAGCCTTGAGCTGGCCGCCGACACCGGCAAGATAACCGCTGTCAAGCTGGGCGGCAAGGATTACACGGCGCCGACGCAGGGCGGCTTCATCATCACCGACGCGGCCAACGACAAGGTTTATCCGGTCAGCCTGGCCCTCAGCGGCAGCGGCGATACCTTCCGGCAGTCCGGCATGGTGGGGGACAGCGGCCTGGAACTGACCGTTACTTACCAGCAGCAGGACGGCGTCGTCCACATCGACGGCACCGTGCGCGACACCACCGGCACCGATCGGCTCGTGCAGCTGGAATACTGGCTGCCGGTGCGCGCCGAGGGCATGAGCTGGCATTACGACATCGATACATCACGGGAAATGCGCCAGGGCAGTTCTTACGTCAACAGCACCAACGTGGTGTCGGGCAACCCGATGAACACCTATCCCTGGGCGGCCATTTCGGACGGAACGGCGGCGCTGGCGGTGGGTATCCCCATGGACCCGCCCCTGTCCTCCCTGACCACCTACGACTATACCGGCACCAACCAGAATATGGTGGTGCGCTTTAACCTGGGCGTTTCGCCCAAGACGACCAAGTTCAAGTCCAAGGCCGATTTCGGCTTTGTGCTCTACGCCCCCGAGGTGCCGGAAACCAAGTGGGCGTTCCGCAGCGCGGCCCAGGCGTATTACGACATGTATCCGGAATACTTTGAGGTGCGCGGCAAGGCGGGCAACTGGCTGTTCCAGCACGATTACTACAACCTGGAAGGCAAGGAGGATTTCGCCTTCGCTTACAATGAAACACCGGGCAGCTACATCGGCGACGAGCAGAACGGCGTCATCTCGCTGCAGTATACCGCGCCGGCCGAGTTCTTTATCGACTGGCCCGGCCGGCAGCAGGAGCCGGAGGCCACCATGGAGGAAAAGGTGGCGCATCTCGATTCGCTGACCAAATCCACCAAGCCGTATGCCCCCGGCACGAGCTATTACGGCATGACCGAGGGGGATGTGTTCACCCGCATCCGCAATTCGCTGACCAGGGGCCTGGACGGCCAGTACGAGTTCCACAGCTGGTTCGCGTGGGGCGTCGGCTGGACGGCCACCACCAACCAGGATCCCGATATCCCGGGCAGCGCCTATGAGGTCATGATGAAATCGGTGGAGAACGCCCAGAAAACCGCCGCCAGCCAGGGCTCCAAGCTGGCCGGCGTCTACATCGACAACCTGTCGGGCGGCTATACCCTCAATTACAACGAAGATCATTTCGCCTATACCGATTACCCGCTGATGTGGGACGAAAACAAAAAGCTCGGCATCGCCAACATGACCACCACCTATGAATACGCCAAAAGGGTGCACGATGACGCGGTGAAAAACGGCATGTATGTGCTGGGCAACACGGTGTTCCCTGAAAGCAAGGGCGCGGCGAAATTCGTGCATCTGCAGGACATGGTCGGCAGTGAGGTGGGCGACGACTGGGGCTGGGACAACGCGATCCAGAAGCTGCGCCGCACCCTGATTTACCGCAAGGGCTGGGCGCTGCTGACCACCAACGATCAGGGCGTGCCCAGCGACAACGCCGTCAAAGAAGAAATCATCAAGTCCAGTATGGTGTACGGCCTGTACGCTAACCTGATGGGCTACCGGGTGGACAGCTCGGCGTGGGAATCCTGCCGGTACCTGTTCCGGCGGTACACCCCCATTATCCAGCTGGCCGATACACTGGGCTGGGTGCCGGTGACCTACGCGACCTATGCCGACGTGTCCGACGCCGTCATCGAGCGGTATGGGGATTTCAGCAAGGACGCCATCCTGCTCACCATGCAGAACAACGAGCCGGACGATGTGCTGTCCTCCCCCGTGACGGTGGATCTGAACAAGATGGGCCTGGAGTCCTACAAATGGGATTACCTGATGGCCTACGATCTGCTTAACAACGAAATCGTGCCCGTACAGGTGAATCAAGAGGCCGGCACCCTCACCTATACCAAGGAGATCGATCCCGGCGACGTGGCGGCGATTATGGTGGGTTCGGTGGACGCTGTTTGGGCCCACCTGGGCGAGCGGGCGTCGAGCGACCTCGTGCGCATCGCCGAGGGCCTGACCAACGTGCCCAAGACCATTAAGAAATACCGTGAACCCCTGCCCGACGGCTGGAGCGCGCTGTCCGAGGATATGAAGGACGTCATTCGATACGCGGGTGCGTCGGCCGATACGCTGTTTGAAAACGGCGCCGCCCTGCTGGCCGGTCTGGACAAGGTGAGCGACGACGTCACCACCGTGTATCTGCAGCTGGAAAGCGTCAAGCAGTCCTTTGATATCAACGTGCAGATGACCAGCGACACCCTGCTGGCGATTTTCACCGGCATGTTCTCCGATCCTTCCAAGCTGCCCGCCTCCTTCCCGGGCGGCGGATCCGTCGAGAAGCCGACCACCGGCACCAATCCCGCCGCCACCAATCCGACGAGCACCAGCCCCACCGGCGGGAACTCCACCGGCACGGCCGCCACCACCCGCCCGACGCGGCAGACCGGCGGCACCACCGGGGAAACCGAGGACACCCTACCCACCGAGACAACGGGCGAATCCACCGCCCCCACCACCCCGACGAGCGGGGAGAACGGTACCACCACCGGCGCACAGAACGCCTCCGATGTACCCGCACAGGGACCCGGCGATTCCTCCACGCTGTCCACGATTTTAATCGGCGTATGCGTGGGCGTTATGATTCTCGTGCTCGGCGGCACGGCGGCATTCCTGATTGTGCAGCTGCGCAAAAAGAAACAGGCGTAAAAGGGAGGCTGACAGCATGTGGAAAAGAGGCTTATCCGTCCTGATGGCGGTGCTGCTGGCGGCGGGCATGGGGTCCGCGCTGGCAGGATGCAAGAAAAAAAGCGGCGGCGGGGATGACGGTCCCCCCACCGACCTGAAGGGCACCGTCATCCGCAGCTATACCTGGGGCGACGAGGCCACCGAGGAGGATAAAAAGCGCGACGCGTATATCGAGGAAAAGACGGGCGCCACCATCGAATATACCAAAATCGCCTACGGCAACATGGACATGAAATACGTGCTCGATGTGTCGGCGGGCAACGCGCCCGATCTCGTCTACCTGACCGACGAGCGGTTCCCCCGCTACACCATCAAGGGGCTGACCCAGCCGCTGAACGATTACGCGGACGCATTTTTCGGCGCGGACGATCCCTGGTGGAAGCTGGTGCAGGAAAAGAGCGACTACGTCTGGCAGGGCAAGATTTACGGCGGTTCCACCGGGGCCCAGCCCTATTACCTGTGGTACAACAAGACCATGTTCGAGGAAAACGACGTCAAGACCCCGCTCGAGTATTACAACGAGGGCGAATGGGACTGGGAAGCGCTGAGTACCATCGGCAACCAGCTGGTTGCCGACACCGACAAGGACGGCAAGATCGACCGCTGGGCGCTTTCCACCTGGAAGATCGACAACCTCATCATCGGCAACGACGGCAATTTCTTTGAGTTTACGCCTGATTCGCTCCGGCTGACCATGGAGGATCAGAAGGTGGTCAACGCCCTCGAGTACATACAGAAATCCGCCTTTACCGAGAAGTGGTATACCTTTGACGGCGACTGGTTCAACGGCTTCAAGAACGGGTCCATCGCCATGATTCTCGAAACCACCTGGGTGCGCCACGCGCTGGGCGACGACGTGAAATTCGAAATCGATTTTGTCCCCTCGCCGCTGGGCCCCGACAATACCTCGGGCGCGCGGCAGGGCTTCGGCACCGCCTCGGGCATCTGCACCAACGCCCAGAACCCGTACGGCGCCCTGGCCTATATGAAATACGGCTGGGAATACGGGAATCAGCGTCCCTACCGCGAGTCGGAATACGCCTCCCTGTACACCGAGGAGCAGCTCGACCGGCTGGAGGAGTACGACAAGCTGGACTATAAGGTCAGCTTCCTGTACGGCGTGGGCGCCATGTCCAGCAAGGCGAACCTCTTCTATGAGGACATCATCGAAAACGGCATGCCGGTGGCCACCGCCATCGCCACCCATAAGGACACCTGGCAGTACGAGATCAACGTCACCCTGTCGGACATCAAGCTGCCCGAGGTGCTGCCCTTCACCGCACCGCCCAAGCTGGATTTCGAGGACGATGCCTATAAGGACGAAATTATCTTCACCGACACGGAGGGCAATCTGACCGGCATTGCGGAACCGGAAATCACCGACGAGAGCGGGGTGGCCATCGACGGCAAGTCGGTGCGCTTCACCATCGAGGAAGGCGAGCCCTATCAGCTGTTCCGCTTTGCGGACAAATACACCTTCCCGGCGTATCATACCTATACCATCAAGTTCGATTACCGGGCGCTGAAGGACATGGGCGAGGAAGGCCGCCTGATGGTCGCCCTGTGCCCGAAGGACAGCACCGTTGTCGGTCCCCATACCGCCTTTGTTACGCTGACCGGCGTGGAGGCCGGGGACAGCGGCACCTTTGAAGGGGATATCGACGTGTATGAGTACCCCGAGGGCTATACGCTCGCGGTGGTAGGCGTCGATACCGGCGATATCGTCCTTGACAACTTCGAGGTCATCGACAAGACGCAATCCTGAAACCAGACGGCACACACGGGCGGTTTTCATCCGATACCAGGAGGCGAGGGCAAATGAAGCAGGATACGACATACGGGACAGGCGCCGCGGTGCGCCGTCCCCTTCGCCGGCCGGATGCGGGCCGCCCGTGGGGCAGCCGGACAGGCAAAAACGGCATACAGGGATATCGGGCGGCGCTGCGGCGGGCCGCGGCCGGCGCAATGGCGCTGGCCCTCCTCGCCGCCGGCCCTCTGGTTCCCACAACAGCGGCGGCGTCCGCCGGGGTGGATTCTGCCCCCGCGGATGCCGCCTCGCCGGCCGCCTCCGCGGGAACGGAGACCGCCCGGACGGAATCCGCCGCCACCGCGGCGGCAGCCGATTTCGCCGCCTATCAGGCGGCCCACGATGCGGCCCCCTGGGCCGCCGAGCCGCTGACCCTTGGCGCCGGGCAGGTCACCGCCTACACCGGCGGGGAGGGGAACGTGACCCATGAAGGCCGCGCGGGCGCCTACCGGCTTGAAACGGGGCAGGCGATCACCTGGACCTTCGAGGTGCCGGCCGACGGTAAATACGGGCTGGAGCTCGACTACTGCCCGCTGCCGGGCCGGGGGGCGGATATTGTGCTGTCCGTGGCCGTGGACGGGGCGATCCCCTTTACCGAGGCAGAAAACGCGGTGCTGACCCGCTGCTGGCGGGATGCCGGCCCCATCACCCGGGACGCCGGCGGCAACGATATCCTGCCCGCCCAGGAGGAAGCGTTTGTCTGGATGACCCGCGCGCTGCGCGACACCTCCGCGTATACCGATACCCCCTTTTATCTGTACATGACCGCCGGCACCCATACCCTGACCCTCACCGCCGTCACCGAGGCGGCCGCCGTGGGGGAACTGCGGCTCACCGGCGAGGAGGAGCCCCCCGCCTACGCGGCGTATGCCGCCGGCGCGGACGAGGCGCTGGCCGCCGGGGTGGCGGACGCCTATATCCCGGTGGAGGCGGAAACGCCCGCCGGCAAATCCCACGCCATGATTTACGCCACGAGCGATTATACCTCCCCCGCCACCAGTCCCGCCGATCCGGTGAAGATCCGGCTCAACACGCTGGGGCAGACGGGATGGAAATACGCCGGGCAGTGGGTTTCCTGGACGGTGCACACCGAAAAGGCGGGGTATTACCGCCTGAGCTTCAAATACCGTCAGAATTTCATCCGCGGCTTCGCTGTTTCGCGGCGCCTGACCATCAACGGCGAGGTGCCCTTCCGCGAAGCGGAAAAGCTGACCTTCGCCTATAACAGCGATTTCGATACCCTCACCCTGGGCGACGAGCGCAACGGGGATTACCTCTTCTACCTGAAGGAAGGGGACAACACCATCACCATGGAGGTGGTGCTCGGCGACATCGGCGAGGTGCTGGTGGAGGCGAACCGCATCGTATACGAGCTCAACGCCCGGTACCGCGAGATCATCATGATCACCGGGCAGGATCCCGACGCCCTGCGGGATTATTACCTCGACAGGGAGCTGCCTGACCTGCTTCCCGCCTTTGAAAAGCAGGCCGCCGCCCTGCGCGCCTGCGTGGATACGCTCGAGGCGCAGAGCTTTTCGGGCAGCCAGGCCGCCCTCTTCGACCAGGTGGCCTATCAACTGGAAACCTTTGTCAAAAAGCCGGAAACCATTCCGAAGCAGCTGGCCAGCTTCCGCAACAACCTGAGCGCGCTGGCCTCCGCCGTGCTGGAATTCAAGGAGCAGCCGCTGGAGCTGGATTACCTGATCGCCTCGGGACGGGACGCGGCGCTGCCCGCGAGCCGGGCGGGCTTTTTCGCCTCCGCCTGGTTCCAGCTGCGCGCCTTCGCCGGCTCCTTTTTCGAAGACTACAACGCCGTGGGCGTGTCCGCCGGCGGGGGAGAGCCCCTGCGGGTGTGGGCCAACGGCGATACCACCGGCCGTGAGCAGCTCGCCGTGCTCAA
Source organism: uncultured Oscillospiraceae bacterium (assembly GCA_902478605.1). GTDB lineage: Bacteria > Bacillota > Clostridia > Oscillospirales > Acutalibacteraceae > UMGS856. The sequence goes on along the minus strand of CABSLQ010000017.1, from coordinate 23,243 downwards.
GCGGCTGATAGACAACGAATTCACCCCCGAAACCGGCACCCCGGTGCAGCTCAGCCTGGTCAGCGGCGGGCAGATCATGACCCAGGCCATTCTGGCCGGCGCCGGGCCCGACGTGGCGATTTTCGCCGACGAGGCGACGCCCATCAACCTGTCCATGCGCGGTGCGCTGGAGGATTTGTCCGCCTATCCGGGCTATGAGGAGCTGACCGACTGGTTTTACCCCTCCGCCTTTACGCCGTACGAATACGAGGGCGGGATATACGCCCTGCCCGAAACCCAGCTGTACAACATGCTCTTTTACCGCACCGATGTGTTCGAGGAGCTGCAGCTGACCGCCCCCGCCTCGTGGGACGACTTTTTCGTGGTATCCTCCACCCTGCAGAAGAACCATCTGGACATCGGCATTCCGGAGGATATCAAGATTTTTGAATCGCTGGTGCTGCAGAACGGCGGCGAATTCTTCGCCCCGGGCAACGTGCGCACCGGCTTCGACAGCCAGGAGGCGCTCACCGCCTTCACCCTGTGGACCTCCTTTTATAAGGATTACAGCTACCCGGTGAGCTTTGATGCATACAGCCGGTTCCGCACGGGGGAAATGCCGGTGGTCATCATGCCCTTCAACTTTTACAGCACGCTGACCGTGGCGGCGCCCGAGCTGCGCGGCAAATGGGCGATGGCGCCCCTGCCCGGCACGGTGGACGCGGAGGGCAACCTCAACCGCACCGAAAGCTGCACCGGCACGGGGGCGCTCCTGCTCGCCGACACGGCGCCGGCGCTCAAGCAGACCGGCTTCGATTTTATCAAATGGTGGGTGTCCCCCTCGGTGCAGGCGGCCTATGGCAACGGGGTGGAGGCGCAGATGGGCGCGGGCGCCCGGTACGCCACCGCCAACCGGGAGGCCTTCCCGCTGCTGCCCTGGACGCTGGAGGAGCAGGCGCTGCTCTCTGCTCAGTGGGAGGCGGTGCAGGACGTGCCGGTCATCCCGGGCAACTATGACGTGGTCCGCAATCTCAACAACGCGTTCCGCCGGGTGGTGTATTACCAGGAAAACCCGCGGGAAACGCTGGGCCGCTACAACAACATGATCAACAAGGAAATCCGGCGCAAGCGGCTCGAATACGGGCTGCCGGTGGACTAGCGGAAAGGGAGGCGCGCACATGAAAACAGGCAAACCCCAGGGATCGTCCTCCTTCCGTATCCATATGCGCAATCTGCGCCGCAACCGCACCAGCTACCTGATGCTGCTGCCCTACGCGTCGGTGTTCGTGCTGTTCATCCTGGTGCCGGTGTTTATGTCGGTCTATTTCAGCTTCACCAGCTTCAATATGGTGCAGACGCCCAAGTTCGTGGGCCTCGACAACTTCGTGCGGCTCTTTGTGGACGACGAGGTGTTCACCACCGCCCTGTCCAACACCCTGCTGCTCGCGGTGGTGACGGGGCCGGCGGGCTACCTGCTTTCCTTCGCGCTCGCCTGGTTCATCAACGAGCTGGGGCCGCGTATCCGCTGGCTGCCCACGCTGGTGTTTTACGCCCCGTCGCTGGCGGGCAACGTGTATTTCATCTGGAAATTTATCTTCGCCAACGATTCCTACGGCTTTATCAACAGTGTGCTGATGCGCTTCGGCTTTATCGACGGGCCGATTTACTGGCTGACCGACCCGCAGTACGGGCTGCTGGTGGTGGCGGTGGTGGTGCTGTGGATGAGCACCGGCACCGGCTTCCTCACCTTCATCGCGGGCCTGCAGTCGCTCAATACCGAGCTGTTCGAGGCGGGCGCGCTCGACGGCGTGCGCAACCGCTGGCAGGAGCTGTGGCACATCACGCTGCCCCAGCTCAAGCCGCAGCTGCTGCTCGGCGCGGTGTTCACCATTTCGGGATCCTTCGCCATCGGCGCGCAGGCGTCCGAGCTCACCGGCCTGCCCAGCACCGATTACAGCACCCACACCGTGCTGCTGCACATCATCGACACCGGCTTCACCAAAAACGAGATGGGCTACGCCTGCGCGGTGCAGCTGGTGCTGTTCGCCCTGATGCTCGTCACCTGGTACGCCATCAACAAGGCGATGAGCCGCTGGTCGGCCGAATGAGCCGCCAATTTTACGAGAAAGGGAGGGCATGACCGCCATGCGCCTGCTGAAATCCAAACGGGTGAACCGGTCCATTGCCGGCAATATCGGGATCTTTTTGGTGGTCGGCCTGCTGGGCATCGTCTTCCTCTTCCCGCTCATCTATGTGTGCGTCAACGCCTTTAAGCCGCTCAACGAGCTGTTCATCTACCCGCCGCAGTTCTATGTAGAAAACCCCACGTGGGAAAACTTCATCGGTCTGTTCCGGCTGGTGGGCATGCTGCGGGTGCCCTTCCTGCGGTATGTGTTCAACAGCGTGTTCGTCACGGTGGCGGGCACGGCGGTGTATATCCTCGTCGCCTCGCTGGCGGCCTATCCCCTCGCCAAGCACAACTTCGGCGGCAAGGCGCTGGCGGTCAACATCGTCGTGTGGGCGATGCTGTTCCGGCCCGAGGTGCTGCAGGTGCCGCAGTATCTGATCGTGGAAAAGCTGGGCTGGCTCAACAGCTATCTGGCCATCATCGTGCCGGCGCTGGCCTCTTCGATGGGCGTGTTTCTGATGCGGCAGTTTCTCGTGGCCATGATCCCCGACGCGCTGCTCGAGGCGGCGAAGATCGACGGCTGTTCCGAATGGCGGAGCTTCTGGAGCATCGCGATGCCCATCGCCAAGCCCGCCTGGATGACGCTGGTGCTCTTCACCTTCCAGAGCATGTGGAACAACAACGGCGCCCAGTTCATCTACGAGGAAAAGATGAAGGTGCTGCCCGTGGTGCTGTCCCAGCTGTCCGGCGCCGGCGTCGCGCGGCAGGGCGTGGCCTCGGCGGTGGCCCTTTTCCTGCTGCTGCCCACGCTGATCGTCTTTGTGGTGAGCCAGTCCTCGGTCATCGAAACCATGTCCCATTCGGGTCTGAAATAAAGCGGGAAAGGCGGCGGGCGTTATGAAAAAGGGAATCCGGATACTGGCGCTGGCGGCCTGCCTGTGCGGCTTGCTGGCCATGGGCGCGGCGGCGGTGGAAGCGCCGTACAGCGGCTATACCTATAACTATTACGGCAAAAGCGTGCCCGCCCCGCTGGCTTATGTGCCGGGCGATACCCTGTACGGGGAGGATCTCGGCGTGGAGGGCGGCCTGCGGGATGCGCGGGATCTGCTTGTCAGCGGCGAGAGCATCTATATCGCCGACACGGGCCATAACCGGGTGTTGCAGCTGGACAAAAACTACCGGCTGGTGCGCACCATCACCGAGGTGACCTCCCCCACCGGCAAGGTCACGGCGCTCAGCGAGCCGTCCGGCGTCTTCGTCAAGGACGGGCTTGTCTACATCGCCGACACCAAGAACAACCGCATCATCGCGGTGGATGAAGGGGGCCGCATCGTGCGCACCCTCAAGAAGCCCAACAGCACCCTGATCCCCAAAGGGGTCGATTTTCTGCCCACGCGGGTGCTCGTGGACTACGGCGACAACGTGTACGTCATCTGCTCGGGGTATTACCAGGGCTTTGTCGCCTATAACGCGGCGGATGAGTTCACCGGCTTTTACGGCGGCAACGAGGTGCAGCTGAGCGTGTCGATGCTGTCGATGCAGTTCTGGAAGAGCATCTTCAGCAAGGAGCAGCGCGAAAGCCTCCAGCGGGCGGTGCCGGTGGAATATTCGGGCGCCCACATCGTGGGGGATTTCATCTATACCTGTTCCAAAATGACCCAGAACTCCACCGGCGAGATTCAAAAGCTCAACCCCCTGGGCGTCAACATTCTGACCCCGACCTCCTCGGTGGGGTATGACAACACAAACTTCGGCGACATCGAGACGGTCACCTACCGGCAGAGCACCACCGACAACAATTTCGTGGATATCCACGTGGATGAAAACGACATCATCGCCGTGCTGGATCAGGAGCGGGGCCGGGCCTTTTTGTACGACCAGGAATGCAATTTCCTGGGCACCTTCGGGGTGACGGGCAGCCAGAAGGGCACCATGAAAACCCCCTCCGCCATCGACAAGATGGGGGACACCTACCTGGTGCTGGACGCGGCCAAAAACTGCGTGCACACCTTCCACAAGAGCGAATACATGGTGCAGATCGAACAGGGGCTGCGCTATTATTCCCAGGGGCTGTACGCCGAATCGGTGGAGCCCTGGCGCAACGCCCTGCAGTACAACAGCCAGTGCATGCTCGCCTATATCAGTATCGGCAAGGCGTATATGCAGGAAAACGATTACCAGACGGCCATGGAATATTACCGCAAGGGCCAGGACCGCGCCGGGTATTCCCGGGCGCTGCGGGAATACCGCAAGCAGGTGATGAGCCGGTATTTCCTGGTGTTTGTGCTGGGCGCCGTGGCGGTGGTGATCCTGCTTAAGGTGATCCTCGGCCGGGTGCTGCGCGCGCTGGGCGTCAAGCGGGTCAAGCGGAGCATCTCCTTCAACTGACGACGATACAGGCACCGGGTCCGCCCCCGCAGCGGCGCGGCCCGGGGGAAGCCATCCGAACTTGGCGGCTGCGGGGAAAGGGGACACCTATGGCGGAAAAAAGCAAAAGGCGCCCGCGCAGCCGGTTCTGGGGGCTGGTGGTCAAAGCGGTGCGGGAATCGGATATGTCCGCCTTCCGCTGGCGCAATCTGGACAAAACCAAAATACTGGTCCCCTTCCGCATGCTGCTGCACCCGGTGGACGCGTGCAGCGACATCAAGTATGAGGGACGCGGATCGCTGGCGCTGGCCAATGGCATGGCCCTGCTCTTCTTTGTGCTCAGCGTGGTCAAGGCGGTTGCCTACGGCTTCATCTTCAACGAGGGATCGGACGCCCCCTTCAACGTCTGGCCGGTGTTTCTGCAGTCGCTGGGCCTGCTGCTGCTCTGGACGCTGTCCTCCTGGTCGCTGAGCACCCTGCTCGACGGGGAAGGCAAGCTGCGCGAAATCTGGACCACCCTGTGCTACTGCACGCTGCCCTATATTCTGCTGATTCCCGTGGCCGTCCTGCTCTCCCATGTGCTGACGGCGGAGGAAAGCTATTTCATCCTGCTGATCGAGGCGGTGATGGGGCTGTGGACGCTGCTGCTGCTGTTCGCCTCCACCATGGTGGTGCAGCAGTACACCGTCAAAAAGACCGTGTTTATCATGCTGCTGAGCGCGGCCGGCATTCTGGCCGTGATGTTCCTGGCGATTCTGTTCTTCAGCCTGTTTCAGCAGCTGTTCATTTTCCTGGACACCGTATACAAAGAATGGATGTTCCGCGGATAACCGCCGGGGAGGAGGCGCCGACATGACCATATCCCGTATACTACGCCCTCTGGCGGCCCTGCTGACGGCGGCTGCCTGCGTGCTGGCGGTTTCCTGCGGCGAGGCGGAGCCGCCGGAGGAAAAGAAGCCCGCCGGCTCTGCCGCCCCGGTGGAGGGGACCCGCATTCCGCTGACCGAGCCGGGGGAGGAGACCCCGCCCGCCCAGCCGGCCGCCTATTGGGAAACGCATCTGCCCGACGGGTTCACCCTGCTTGAGCAGAACGACCGCTTCGGCCTGTATATCGAAACGACCGAGTTCAACCTGGCGCTGCAGGACACGCAGACGGGGCGCATCTGGTATACCTCGCCCCCTTACCGGGAGACGGTGCCCGGCATCACGGGCGCGGGCGGCCTGGCCGCCGGCTCCCACCTGGTCGTCAGCTATTTCAGCGGGGAGGATCAGTCCACCGGCAGCGTCAATTCGCTGGTGGGCGCGGTGCGGCAGAAAACGGTGACCGCCACCAAAATTGAGGGCGGCGTCCGCTTTGACTTCGATTTCAGCCGGGCGAAGGAAGGCTTCCGCATTCCGCTGACCGTCACGCTGACACCCGACGGGCTGACCGCCACGGTGCTGTTCGATGAAATCGAGGAATACACCGAGGTGGAGATCCTCAACATCGATGTGCTGCCCTATTTCGGCGCGGGTACCACCGCGGATACGGGCTGGCTGCTGCTGCCCGACGGGTCGGGCACGGTGGTGGAATTTGGCAGCGGCCGGCAGGGAATGGATGTCTACAGCGCGGAGGTGTACGGGCGGGATCCCGCCCTGACCACCACCCAGCTGGCCACTGTCAGCGAAAAGGCCATGATGCCCCTTTTCGGCCTGCATAAAAACGGGATGTCGCTGCTGGCGGTGGCCGATCAGGGCGGCGGATCCGCCTATGTGAACGCCACGCCCAGCGGCATCGACAACAACGTGCTCAACACCGCCTGGCTTTCCTTTGCTTATCGCAAGGCGGACAACATCGTGCTCGCCGAGGCGACCTGGACCTCCAAGGACGTGCTGGTGACCGCCCCGGTGGTTTCCCGGCAGGCGCAGGTGTCGGTGCAGTACCGGCCCCTGGCCGGCGGGGACCAGCAGTTCACCGGCCTGGCCGCCGCTTACCGCGCCTGGCTCACCGAGGAAAGGGGCCTGCAGCCGGCCGATACGGGCCTGCCCGCCTATCTCACCCTGTACGGGGCGGTCAAGAAGGAGAAATCCTTCCTCGGCATCCCCTATACCAGCCTGGTGCCCCTGACCACCTTTGCGCAGGCGCAGCAGATGGCCGCCGCGCTGGGCGATTTGGGCACACAGGAGCTGCTGATCCGCTACGTCGGGGCGCTGAAGGGCGGCCTGGACGACAGCGTGCCCGCCTCGCTCGCCTTTGAGGGCAAGCTGGGCGGCAATAAGGGCATGCGCGAGCTGCTCGCCGACGGGGCGCTGAAGGGCTACACCGTGTATCCCGACGTGGAGCTGGTCCGCTTCGGCCAGGGGCGTCTCGGCTGGAGCGTGTACAACACCGCCGGCAAAACCCTGACCCGTACCGCCCTGGAGGAGCCGGCCTATAAGCGCAGCGTCTTTTTCGCCGACGACAGCCGGCCCGCCCGCTATCTGCTGGAGCCGACCCGCCTGGCCGAGCTGACCGCCTCGCTGCTGAAGGGGACGGAGGATTTCGCCCTGCCGGGGATTTCGGCCGCTTCGCTGGGCAATGTGGTGTATTCCAGCTACACGGACGGGAAGGAATCGGATAAGGACGCCACGGCCGCCGCCTTTGCCGGCGCGCTCGCCTCGCTGCAGGACGCGTGCGGCACGGTGCTGACCGAAACCGGCTTTGATTTTGCCGCGCTGCAGGCCGACCATATCCTCGGCGTGCCGCTGTCGGACAGCGGGTATGACGTGAGCGCCTACCGGGTGCCCTTTTACCAGATGGTGTTTTCCGGCCTGCGGGGGATGGCGTCGGCGCCGCTCAACCTGTCCTCCAGCTACAACCAGCAGCTGCTGCTGTGCATGGAAACGGGGACCGCGCCGCACTATCTGCTGACCTGGGCCGATTCGGGCGAGCTGACCGGCACCGCGTACGACGCGCTGCTGAGCACCCGGTTCGCCGACTGGAAGGAGAAGGCCGCGCAGGCGTGGGCCGCCTGGCGCGCCGTGTATGAGCCGATCGCCGACCGGACGATAACCGCTTACCGGATGGTGAGCGATACCCTGCGGGTCACCGGCTACGCCGACGGGACGCAGGTATATGTCAACTATGCAGACAGCGCGGCGGCGATCGATGGCCAGACGGTGCCCGCGATGGGCTGCCTGGCGGTGCGGGACGGCCGCGTGATCACCGCCTTTGAAGCCTGACGGGAGGAGGAGACGCAATGAAAACCAAACAGGGCCGATCCTCCATTGCCCGGCGGCGGGCACGCAACGGCTGGCTCTTCATTTCGCCGTTTGTGGTGGGCTTTTTCCTCTTTTTCTTTCAGCCGCTGGTATTGTCCTTCTACTATTCCTTTACCAATATCACCCCCTCCGAGATGGGCTATGATTTTGTATGGACGGGGCTGAGCAATTTCGAGTTTCTCTTTAACCAGGACGTGGAATTCCTCCCCGCCGTGTCCTCCAATCTGCAGACCCTGGTCACCGAGGTGCCGGTCATCACGCTGTTCAGCCTCTTTTTCGCCGTGGTGCTCAACCAGAAATTCCGCGGGCGGACCTTCATGCGGGCGGTGGCGTTTCTGCCCGTCATCATCACGTCGGGCATCGTCATCACCATCCTCAACGAAGACGTGTTCAACACCACCATGCGCCTGGGCAGCATGGGATCCGGCTCGATGTTCACGAGCTCCGGCCTCGCCGCCCTGCTGGAAACCTCCAATCTGCCGACCTTCCTGACCACCTTCATCACGAATGCCGTCACCGGCATCTTCGACATGCTGTGGAAAACGGGGGTGCAGATTTTGATCTTCCTCGCCGCGCTGCAGAGCATTTCCTCCTCGCTGTACGAGGCGGCGCGGGTGGAGGGGGCCACCGCCTGGGAGAGCTTCTGGAAGGTGACCTTCCCCATGATTTCCCCCATGATCCTCGTCAGCGTGATTTACACCATCGTGGATTCCTTTACCAGCTACGACAACCCGGTGATGAAGCTCATCAACCGGGAAGGCGTGTACAACATGCGGTATTCCTACGCCTGCGCCATGAGCTGGATCTTTCTGATCGCGGTGTTCCTGGTCATCGGCGCCGCCTATCTGCTGATCACCAAGCTGCTGGTGCACCGGCACGACCGCTAGGGAGGAGGAACGGGTATGTATAAAAAAATCCTCCTGACCGAGGTCATGGCCAAGGTGTGGAAAGTGTTCCGCTTTTTCCTGCTCATCGGGCTGAGCTTTGTGATCCTGTACCCGCTCATTTACATGCTGTGCCTCTCCTTCCGTCCGCAGGAGGATCTGCTCGACCCCAGCGTGGTCTGGCTGTCCCGCCACTATACGCTGCAGAACTTTGTGGATGCGTGGAACAGCATGCATTACCCCTCCTCCTTTACCACCACGCTGTATATCGGCGTGGGCAGCTCGGTGCTGCAGACGGTATCCTGCTGCCTGGTGGGGTACGGCTTTGCCCGGTTCCGCTTCCGGGGACGCAGCGTGATGTTCGCCCTGGTGCTGCTGACCATCATCGTGCCCACCCAGGTGACCATCATCCCGCTGTATATGATGTTTAAGAACTTCGGTCTGCCCTTCATCGGCCTATGGCTGGAGAATCAGCTGGACATCGTCATGACGGTCAACCTCATCGACAACCCGCTGCTCTTTTATCTGCAGGCGATGCTCGGCGTGGGGCTGCGCTCCGGGCTGTACATCTTCATCCTGCGGCAGTTTTTTTCGGGCCTGCCCGACGAGCTGGAGCAGGCGGCGGAGATCGACGGCTGCAGCGCCTTCGGCACCTTTCTCAAGGTCATGCTGCCCAACGCCGGTCCCATGCTTGTGACGGTGAGCCTCTTTTCGGTGGTGTGGTACTGGACCGACGTGTTCAACACCAGCACCTTTCTGGGCAAGAGCCAGACGCTGGCCGTCGCCCTCTCCTTTTTGCGCACCAATCTCGCCGAAGAGCAGGGAGTCATCAACAATTTTTACGATTCCACCGCCCAGATGCAGGCGGGCTGCCTGCTCTTTGTGCTTCCATTGCTGATTCTCTACGTGGTGATGCAGCGGCACTTCACCGAAGGCGTGGAGCGCAGCGGTATCGTCGGCTAATAAAAAAACGGGTGAAAAGGCATTTTCACCCGTTTTTTAAAAAAGGAGAAATGTTTATGCTGTCCTATCGTCCCGCCCCGTACCACCGCCTGCCGGTAACCGCCTTTTCGCCCCGCGGCTGGCTGCACCGGGTGATCGAGCTGCAGGCGCAGGGCCTGCCCGGCACCCTGGATACGTTGGGCGAGCATTTTCCCCTCGTCGCCGACAGCCGCTGGCTGGGGGGCGAGCACGAGATGAGCCCCGAAACCGAGGACGCCTTTCCCATGTGGTTCAACGGCTTTCTGCCCATGGCGTACCTGCTGCGGGATCCCGCGCTGCTGGAGCGGGCAAACGCGTATATCGACAAGCTGCTTTCCATGCAGGCGGCGGACGGCTGGGCCGGGCCGGTGCCCACCATCAACGCCACCGACGACGAGCGGACGCCCTTTGAGGTGTTCTGCCTGTTTCACCTGTCCAACGCCTTGATCCAGGTGGATGACCCGGAGCGGAACGCCCGGGTGGAGGAGTACCTGTACCGCGCCTACCGCAAGCTGTACGGCTGGCTGGATATCCACTGCCTGCAGCGGTGGTCCCAGATGGTGTGGGCGGGCGCGCTGCATGCCTTGTACTGGCTGTACGAACGCCGGGGCGAGGACTGGATGCTGGAACTGGCGCACCGGATCCGCTGCCGGGCGTTCGATTACAGGGCGTTTTACGCGTACTGGCCCCGGGAAAATCCCACCGCGCCGGGCGACTGGAATTTGCTGAGCCATATCGTCAACAATACCCTGTCGCTGGCGGTGGGGCCCCTTTGCTGGCAGATCACGGGCGACGAAAGCGACCGGGAGCTGGCCGACGTGATGTTCGGCGCCATGAGCCGGGCCCACGGCACGGCGATCGGCCATATCAACGGCGACGAATGCTTTTCGGGTCCCGGCCCGCTGCAGGGGGCGGAGCTCTGCTCGGTGGTGGAGACGATGTACGCCTGCTATGCCAATTTCACCGTCACGGGCGACGGCAAATGGATGGATCGGGCGGAGGCGCTGGCCTTCAATTCCTTCCCCGCCACCGTCAGCCCCGACATGAAAACCCACCAGTACGATCAGCAGGTCAACCAGGTGAACGTGCGGCTGTATACCGACGAAAGCGGGGGACAGATCCGCCATCCCGCCTTCAGCACCAACGACGGGGCCGCCACCCTGTTCGGCTTGGCGCCGTGCTATCCCTGCTGTGCCTTCAATATGGGGCAGGGCTATCCCAAGCTGGCCGCGCATCAGGTGCTGCGCAGCGGGGCGGGCTTCGCCGTGGTGTCCTATGCGCCCACGCGGGTGGATACCGCGGCGGGGGATACCGCGGTGACGCTGGAAATCGCGGGCGATTATCCCTTCCGGGAAACGGTGACGGTCACGGTGACGACCGCCGCGCCGGCCGCCTTTACGCTGGAGCTGCGCATTCCCGCCTGGGCGCAGGGGGCGACGCTGGACGGCGAACCGGTATCCGCCGGCACGCTCCACCCCGTGACCCGCACCTGGGAAGGGACGCAGACGCTGCGCCTGCATCTGCCCATGTCCTATACCTGGATTCCGCGGCCGGACGGCCTGTCGGTGCTGAAACGGGGGCCGCTGGTTTACGCGCTGAAAATCGAGGAGGAATGGAAGCGGGTGGACCGGGATGTGCCCGGATGCCGCTGGTCCCGCGACGATTACGAGGTGGCGCCGCGCAGCCCGTGGAATTTCGGCGTGGCGGATCCGTCCGTGACCTTCACCGAGCACCCCATCGGGGATTTGCCCTGGTCGCCGGACACGCCGCCGATCACCGCCGCCGTCTGGTGCCGGGAAATCGACTGGCCAATGGAAAACGGCATGGCCGCGGCGCAGCCTGCCTCCCGCGAGGGGAGAGGGGAGCCCCGGCAGATGACCTTCATCCCCTACGGCTGCACCAACCTGCGCCTGACCGAGCTGCCGCTGCTGAAATAAAAAGAGGGATTACGATGACAGAAAGAGAACGGTTCCGCCGGCTGTTTCAGGGGGAACCCATTGACCGGCTGCCCGTGTATTTTTTCGGTACCTGGCCGGAAACCAGGCAGCGCTGGGCCAGGGAGGGGCTGGACATTGATCCGGTCCCCGAGTACGGCCCGCAGCTGGAAGGGATGGACACCGACTGGGAAACGGGGCTGTGGGACTGCCACGGTCTGGTGAACGTGCACCCCTGCTACGGCGGCAGCCGGGTCGTGGAGGAGACGGAGGATTCCATTGTCACCGCCTTTGACGCCGGTCTGACGGTGCAGCACGGAAAACGGGGCAGCAGCATCGATCACGTGGTGGAGTACGCCCTGAAGCCCACCCGGGAATCATGGGAAAGGTTTAAGGCCGTCTGCCTGAACACGGACGATCCGGCCCGGTACGCCGCCGGCTGGAGGGAGAAGGCGCGGCAGCTGGCGGGGCGGACGCGGGTGGCGGCCCTGCTGGGCGGCTCGCTGTACGGCTGGCTGCGGGACTGGATGGGGGTGGAGGAGATCTCCTGCCTCATGTACGAGGATCGGGTGCTGCTCCGGGAAATGGTGGAATATGTCGTGGAGCACGTCATCCGCCTGCTGGGGCCGGTGGCCAAGCTGGCCGATTTCGATTTTGTGTATATCTGGGAGGACTGCTGCGGGGCGAACGGGCCGCTGTTTTCCCCGGCCATGTATCGGGACGTGTTTATGGAACCGTGCAAGAGGCTGATCCGCTTTTACAAGGAGATATGCGGCATTCCGCTCGTGCTGGTGGACAGTGACGGCGTGGCCGACGCGCTGGTGCCCGGCTGGCTGGAATCGGGCGTGGATATTCTTTTCCCCATCGAGGTGGGAAAGTGGCAGGGAAGCCCGCAAAAGCTGCGGGAACAGTTCGGGTACGATTTCGGCATGATGGGCGGCGTGGATAAGCACCTACTCACCGCAGAAGAGGGCGTTTTGCGGGCCCATCTGGAATCGCTGGTGCCGGCGGTGAAGGCGGGACGCTATCTGCCGGTACCCGATCACCGCATTCCGCCCGAAGTCAGCCTGGAGGATTTCCGGCGGTATATCCGGCTGTTCGGCGAGGTGTTTAACCGAAGCTGATCCGGGAAGAGCCGGTAAGGCAGAATAACCGAAAAGGGCCGCGGACGGGGTTCCCCCGTCCGCGGCCCTTTGGTTATGGCGTTTGCCTATCGCATAAAGGATGCCAAATTGGTAAAGCCTGTCACAATCCCGCTCGCCAGCCTGTCGCCCAAAATCGAGCAGCCGATGACAAAGGCGACGCCGAGAATAATGGCCGCTAAAAGGATCGCGCCGATAAGGCCTTTGTTGTTGTTCATAAATCCTCCTCGTACTCAGAAAATCGTGTAGGCATCACTGTAGGCAACCACATGATCGCCGCCTGTGAATTGCGCCTGTATTGCAAAGGAATCCGTGTCGGCTGTGAACCTCAGCGAGCGGACAGAGGTGGATTTCCACGTGTGGCAGTACGCCGTCCGCGCCTTGCCGTGGAAATCGGCAAAAGACGCATCGTATGTTACAGCGGTCGAAAATCCATAGCCCCTATACGTCCATTCATAGGAAAACGGGCTCAAGGCTTTGGTGCATCGGATGGAATCGGAATAGGCAAACAGGACCCCTCTTCTGGGTTCGCCGGTGGAGGGATTGTAAGTGTAGAATCCTTCCCCCTCGCCGTTATGGACATACCCTTCCGATGTTACCGTCACCGGCGTCGGGCCGGACGGCTCATACAATACGATGCCGACAGCGTCTTCGCCGCGATGGACCGTTTCGGCCTGCGGCAGCGCATCGCAGTGCGCGGCGAATGCCGCCTTGCTTATGGCGGGGACCGCGCTTTCTCGGGTCACGGCGGTATGGGACGGCGCCGCCGGCGTCGTTACGGCAGGGAAACTCCCCGCCGTAAAGCACAGGGCTATGACGACACATCCCAATAGCCTTTCATGCCTCACCTCCCGGCTTGACCTGTTTTTCTGTCCGGCTTCCGCGTACGTATCCGATCCGGGCCCCGTCTTGTATACCTCTTCATCTTACAGTATACGCTTTTTTCAGACAATTTGGAGACTTGATAAATAATAATTAACGTGATATACTGCTATTATAGGACTTAATAGCCAATAAAAACGGCGTATTTCAGCTGCCGCATCTCCAACGTCTTGCAGACCAGGGAAAAGGAACGTCCAGGCACCTGTACAGAAAGGGAGGGGCATCATGGAGTATATGCAGTTTATGCGGGAGCGGATCACCGAGCTGCGGCTGGCAAAGGGGATCCGATCCGAACGCGAGCTGAGCAGACGGCTCGGCAAAAACGAGCAGTATATTCAGCATATTACGAGCGGCAGGCAAAACATGGGGTGGGACGCCTTTTTTGAACTGTGCCGGTATTTTGACATCACCCCGCAGGAATTTTTCGACCCCGATCTGCACCACCCCGATCGGATCCGGGAAGCCGTACAGGCCATGGGAAAGCTGCCGGAGGAGGATATCCGCCAGCTCACGGATATCGCGAAAAAGCTGTCCCGGGCGCCGGCACGCCCCGGGTGAGGCGGAAAAGGCCCGGCGGTATGCTCGGCTGTTCGGCATGCCGTGAAGCACGCAACGGCAGCGGCTCGGGAGAGCGGAGCGGCGAAGCGGAGGCGTATTCCCGGCTACGGCCGGGCTTTCAAAGGCGCTGCACGCGGAAGGCCTTTGCCGCGCGTCTGCAGCACACGCGGCGCTTCGCATTCGGGGCGGCCGCTGGCCCGTGCCGGAGGCGAAGCCCCTTGCAGTGCCTGCCCCGGTCCGCGCGCAGGTTCCAAATAACAAAAGAGGTCCCCGGGTGCACGGTCTGTGCACCCGGGGACCTTTTGCCGGTACCGGCTTATTTCTTGCTGTAGAGCTGACCGAGACGCAGCAGGTGGTCGTAACGGGCCACCGCGTTCTGCTCGGCGTCGGCGAACAGCTTCTCGGCGCGTTCCGGGAAGGAACGGGCCAGCGAGTTGTACCGCACCTCGCCCATGATGAAGTCGCGGTAGGCAGCCGACGGCGCCTTGCTGTCGAGGGTGAAGGCTTCTTCCTTATCGGGGTTGAAGCGATACAGATGCCAGTAGCCGGCCTCGACCGCTTTCTTCTCCTCCGTCTGGGAGATGCCCATGCCGCCCTTGATGCCGTGGTTGATGCAGGGCGCGTAGGCGATGATGAGGGACGGGCCGTGATAGGCTTCCGCCTCCTGGAACGCCTTGAGGCACTGGTTCATGTCCGCGCCCATGGCGATTTGCGCCACATACACATAGCCGTAGCTCATCGCGATGGCGCCGAGGTCCTTCTTCTTGACCGCCTTGCCGGCCGCGGCGAACTGCGCCACCGAGCCGGTGGGGGTCGCCTTGGACGCCTGGCCGCCCGTGTTGGAATACACCTCGGTATCGAACACGAGAATGTTCACGTCCTCGCCCGACGCGAGCACGTGGTCCACGCCGCCGAAGCCGATGTCATAGGACCAGCCGTCGCCGCCGAACATCCAGAAGGATTTCTTGACGAAGACGTCCTTCGCCAGCAGCATCTCCTTGTACAGCGCGTCAAATTCGCAGCCGCACTTGCCGCAGGCGGCGTTCGCTTTTTCGAGGGCAGGCACCAGCTTGGCCGCCGCCGCTTTGGAAGCGGCCGCGTCGTCCATGCCGGCGAGCCATTCGGTCGCGGCTTCCTTCAGGCCCCATTCGGCCGGCAGATCCGCCTCGGCGAACTTCTTCATCACGTCGGCCACACGGGCACGGCGAGCCTTGACGCCCAGATACATGCCGTAGCCGTATTCCGCGTTGTCTTCAAACAGGGAGTTCGCCCACGCAGGACCGTGGCCCTCTTTGTTGACCGTGTAGGGAGTGGAGGGGGAGGAACCGCCCCAGATGGAGGAGCAGCCGGTGGCGTTGGCGATATACATGCGGTCGCCGAACAGCTGGGTCGCCAGCTTGGCATACGGCGTCTCGCCGCAGCCGGCGCACGCGCCCGAGAACTCGAGCAGCGGCTGCAGGAACTGGCTGCCCTTGACGGTGGAAGTCTTGAACTTCTCGTTCACTTCCGGCTTGGCCGGGAGATTGAAGGCGTACAGGAACTTTTCTTCCTCGGCCGTCTGGGTCTCCAGCGGCTTCATGACGAGGGCCTTGTTGCCCTTCATGCCGGGGCACACGTTCGCGCAGGAGCCGCAGCCCGTGCAGTCGAGCACCGACACGGTCATCGCGAATTGATAGCCCGGCAGGCCGGTGGCGGGTTTCATCTTCATGCCCTCGGGGGCGGCGGCGACCTCTTCCTCGTTCAGAATGAAGGGACGGATAACCGCGTGCGGGCAGACATAAGAGCAGAAGTTGCACTGGATGCAGTTTTCGGGCAGCCAGCAGGGAACGTCCACCGCGATGCCGCGTTTCTCATAGGCGGCGGAGCCCAGCGGCACCGTGCCGTCCGCGTCCTTGACAAAGGTGGAGACGGGCAGCTTGTCGCCCTGCTGCGCATTGACCGGGGTGAGCACGTTGTCGATATAATCCTTGATTTCCGGACGGCCGGTCATCGCGGCGGCGGCCTTCTCGGTGTCGACGGCCTTGGCCCACTCCTTGGGCACCTTGACCTTCTTGACCTCCTTGACGCCGGTTTCGATGGCGTCGTGGTTCATCTTGACGATGGCATCGCCCTTCTTGGAATAGGACTTGGTCGCCGCGTCCTTCATGAACTTGACCGCGTCATCCACCGGGATCACCTTCGCGAGCTTGAAGAAGGCGGCCTGCAGGATGGTGTTGGTGCGGTTGCCGAGGCCCAGGCCCTTGGCCAGATGGGTCGCGTCAATGGTGTAGAATTTGATGTCGTTCTTGGCGATGTAGCGCTTCATGGCCGCCGGCAGGTGGGCGTCCAGCTCGGCGCCGTCCCACGAGCAGTTGAGCAGGAAGATGCCGCCCGGCTTGACGTCGCTGACCATGTCGTATTTATCGACATAGGAGGGGTTGTGGCAGGCCACGAAGTCCGCCTTGTTGACGAAATAGGTGGACTTGATCGGCTTTTTGCCGAAGCGCAGGTGGGAGATGGTCACACCGCCCGACTTTTTGGAGTCGTAGGCGAAATAGCCCTGCGCATACATGTCGGTGTGGTCGCCGATGATCTTGATGGAGTTCTTGTTCGCGCCGACCGTGCCGTCGGAACCCAGGCCCCAGAATTTGCAGGAGCGGGTGCCCTTCGGGGTGGTGTCGAGGTCCTCCTTGACCTTGAGGGACAGCTTGGTCACGTCGTCCTCGATGCCGATGGTGAAGCGTTTCTTGCCGCGCGCGGCCTGCATGTTGCGGTACACGGCGACGATCTGGCCCGGGGTGGTATCCTTGGAACCCAGGCCGTAGCGGCCGGTGTACACCGGCACCGTCTCGTACTTGGAGCCCTTGAGGGCGGCGCACACGTCGAGGTAGAGCGGCTCGCCGATGGAGCCGGGCTCCTTGGTGCGGTCGAGCACGGTGATCGCCTCGACCGAGGAGGGGATGGCGGCCAGCAGGTGCTTGACCGAGAAGGGACGGTACAGACGGACTTTGATGAGGCCGACCTTCTCGCCCGCGGCGTTCAGGTGATCCACCGTCTCCTCGATGGTGTCGTTGACCGAGCCCATCGCGATGATGACGTGCTTGGCATCCCGCGCGCCGTAGTAGTTGAACAGCTTGTAGTTGGAACCGATCTTCTTGTTGATCGCGTTCATATACTCTTCCACCACGCCGGGGATCGCGTCGTAATAGGTGTTGCACGCCTCACGGGACTGGAAGAAGATGTCGGGGTTCTGGGCGGTGCCGCGCTGCACGGGATGCTCGGGGTTGAGGGCGCGGGCGCGGAAGGCTTCCACCGCGTCAAAGTCGACGAGCTCGCGCAGATCTTCCTGATCCCACACCTGGATCTTCTGGATCTCGTGGGAGGTGCGGAAACCGTCAAAGAAGTGCAGGAAGGGAACGCGGCCCTTGATGGTGGACAGATGCGCCACGGCGCCGAGATCCATGACCTCCTGCACGCTCGAGGAGCAGAGCATGGCATAACCGGTCTGGCGGCAGGCATAAATATCCGAATGATCGCCGAAGATGGACAGCGCATGGGAGGCAAGGGCACGGGCCGACACGTGGATCACGTTGGGCAGCAGCTCACCCGCAATTTTGTACATGTTGGGGATCATGAGCAGCAGACCCTGCGACGCGGTGTAGGTGGTGGTCAGGGCACCGGCCTGCAGCGAACCGTGCACAGCGCCGGCGGCGCCGGCCTCCGACTGCATCTCGGTGACCTGCACGGGGCGGCCGAACAGGTTGGTCTGCCCGGCGGCGGACCAGACGTCGGTCACCTCGGCCATTACCGAAGAGGGGGTAATGGGATAGATGGCGGCAACGTCGGTGAACGCATACGCTACATGTGCCGCGGCGTTGTTGCCGTCCATGGTTTTGAACTTTCTCGCCATGTTGATAAATCCTCCTTCAGGATAAATGATACAGGATGGTTGGCACTAAGATATAGGATACCACGTTTCGCGGAGTGTGTAAAGAATTTAACAAAGAAAATATGCCGGTTTTTGGTCGAATTTTTTTCGGGGATTTGAGGAATTTTCAAAAAGCGGTGTAAAACGGTGAAAACGGGGGAAAATTCGCCCCTGGCCCAGATGGAGCCTCGCCTCGCAGTTTCTCAGGCTTTTTTGCCGCCGGAGGGCGGCAAAAAGATGCCGGCCGCCGATTGACAGCGTTCCCAAAAGCCGGTATTATAGAAAAGTATAAAATCCGCTTTTCCCGGGACTTTTTGAAAAAGGGGAGGCGGAGAGTACGCCATAAAACCGGTGCGCTTTCTGCGCGCCCATCGAAAGGGGAAATTTTTTCACATGCCTGACCCTGATCCTACGGGGAATCTACTGGTACAGATCCTGCTGCTGGTGGTGCTGATTTTCTTCAACGCGTTCTTTGCCGCGTCGGAAATCGCCAT
This sequence comes from uncultured Oscillospiraceae bacterium, assembly GCA_902478605.1. Taxonomy (GTDB): domain Bacteria; phylum Bacillota; class Clostridia; order Oscillospirales; family Acutalibacteraceae; genus UMGS856. The sequence goes on along the minus strand of CABSLQ010000017.1, from coordinate 4,747 downwards.
CATCACCCTCAACGACAGCAAGATACGCAAAATGGCCGAGGAAGGACACAAAAAGGCCAAACAGGTTCTGAAGCTCACGGAGGATTCCTCCAACTTTCTGGCGACCATCCAAATCGGCGTAACCCTGGCCGGCTTCCTGACCTCCGCCACGGCGGCCCAGTCGCTGTCCGAACCGCTTGCGAACTGGTTTGTCGGGCTGGTCCCCGCGATGCAGCCCCATGCCGCGGCGGTGCAGACGGTCAGCGTGGTGCTTATCACGCTGCTGATGTCCTATTTCTCGCTGGTGCTCGGCGAGCTGGTGCCCAAGCGCATTGCCATGCAGAAGGCGGAATCGCTGGCCTTCGGCGTCATTGGTATCCTGCGCGTGGTGGCGGTGGTTACCCGCCCGTTTGTCAAGCTGCTGTCCGTTTCCACCAACCTGGTTGTCCGCCTGTTCGGCCTGGATCCCCATGCCGATGAGGAGCAGGTCACCGAAGAAGAAATCCGCATGATGGTGGATGTCGGCGAAGAAAAGGGCGTCATCGAAGGCAGCCAGAAGGACATGATCAACAACATCTTCGAATTTGACGATATCACGGCGGAAGAGATCATGACCCCCCGCACCGACGTGGCCGCCCTGGAGGCGGAGGACGGCGTCGAGGAGGCGCTGCGCGTCGGCATAGAGGGCGGTTACTCCCGGCTGCCGGTGTATGAGGATGATATCGATCACGTCATCGGCGTACTGTACATTAAGGATCTTCTCCGCTATGTGGGCCAGGAGGTCCCGGCCGACATGTCGCTGCGCCGGCTGATGCGGGAGACCTATTTTGTTCCGGGCACCAAGCGCTGCGGCGATCTGTTCTCCGAAATGACCGAGAAGCATATCCAGATGGCCATCGTGGTGGACGAATACGGCGGCGTGGCCGGCATCGTCACGATGGAGGATCTGCTCGAGTCCATCGTGGGCAATATCCAGGACGAGTTCGACCATGAGGAGGAAGAAGTCACCCGCCTGAACGACACTTCCTTTGAGATCGACGGCTCGCTCGATATGGAGGAGCTTGGCGAGCTGCTGCATATGAAGTTCCCCGAAGGGGATTACGACACGGTGGCCGGTTTTCTGATGGATCAGCTCGGCCGCATACCCGATGAGGACGAACACCCGGTGGTCGCCTACGGGGGCGCGGTATTCACCATCCAGAAGGTGGACGATCGCCGCATCGAGCTGGTGCATGTGGAGGTTCCGCCTCCGCCTCCGCCCGAGGAGGAGCCGGACGAAAAAGAGAAGGAAAAAGAGAAAAGCAAAAAAGAGAAAGAGAAGTAAAGAAGAGGAGATCCCGCACGGGATCTCCTCTTTTCAGAGCGTCAAAAACGTATCGGAAGGAAGGGGAGGTGTGGAGGGGGAACCATCAGGGTTCCCCACTCCGCGTCGAGCGAAGCGGATCAAAGCCGCCATTAGGCGGCCGAAAGTGGGGAAAATCATCCGGTTTTCCCCACTTTCGTTCTCAGCTTGTCAAAGAAGTCTCGCATGCGAGACTTCTTTGACAAGCTGAGAAGAGGAGATCCCACACGGGATCTCCTCTTTTTATTGAGAGGCGCAAACGGCCCCAAGACACTCTGCCGGCGGCCTTGCTCGCCTTTACCGCGGTTCCCTGACCTGCAGCTCCGCCATGGCCGCATAGTGCAAAACCTCAAATGCGGCGGGGGCCGTTTCCGCAAGCAGCCTGCGGTGTGCCGATTCCCAGGAAGCGATCTCGTCCTCCGCAAGAGAGGCCCCGATGCCGCGGCAGGCTTTCATGCGGCCGTGCCAGCTTTCCCGGGTGAAAGGCACCTGCAGGCGGTATTCCTCGTGATAGGTGCGCGCGAAGGCGTCGTTATAGCACGCGGGGATCACGATGGGATGCATCGTCTCGCCGGCGCCGCTCCAGGCCGGATTATACTGCAGGACCAGCCGTTCGCTGGCGCCGGCTATTTTGTCTTCAAAAGGCAGCCAGGCCATATACAGCACCAGAAGGCGCCCGCCCGGCTTCAGCATGCGGAGAAGCCGGGGCATCAGCCGCTCGTGGTGAAAATACCAGAAGCACTGGCAGGCCGTGATGACGTCGAAGGTGTTGTCCGGAAAATCCAGATCCCCTGCGGCGGCCACGCAGTAGTCGATATCCAGGCCTTGGGAAAGCCGCCTGGCCTGCGCAATTTGGTTTTCGGAAATATCGGTGCCGGTCCATTTCGCACCGTAGCGGTACAGGTTGCGCGGCAGCACCCCGGTGCCCGTGCCGAGATCCAGAACGCGCTGCCCCTTGATGCACAGTTCCCGCTGGACGATCTTATCGTAGAATACCGGCGGATAAATATCCCGGAATTTGGCATAGTCCGCCGAGGTCCGGCCCCAGTCAAAGGCCTTTCCGCCGTCTATGGCTTTATCGGTTATGTACACGCAAACACCTCCCCGCTTTGTCCGGCCTTCAAATGAAGTATACCATAAAAGCGCGGACGGCGCCATAAGGGCACGTACCCATCCCGCTGCTTGAATCAAGACGAGCGCCGGGGCATTGCACGGGCCGCCTCCATAAACAAAGCGGCCGGAAATTTTCCGGCCGCTTGGCGGCTAATACTCTCAGGCGCGGTTCGCGCTGCCGAGCACGTCCTGAATCTTGTGCTTGACCACCTTGGTGATGTTGTCGCGGCCCTCGCCCAGATACTGACGGGGATCGAAGTGGGTCGGGTTCTCGCCGAAGTGCTTGCGGATGCCCGCCGTCATGGCCAGGCGCAGGTCGGAGTCGATGTTGATCTTGCACACGGCCATCGACGCCGCCTTGCGTAGCATCTCCTCCGGAATGCCGATGGCGTCCGCCATCTGGCCGCCGTACTGGTTGACCATCGCGACGTACTCGGGCATGACGGAGGAAGCGCCGTGCAGCACGATGGGGAAGCCGGGCAGACGGTCCATGACCTCCTGCAGAATGTCAAAGCGCAGCTGCGGCTTCTGGCCGGGCTTGAACTTGAAGGCGCCGTGGCTGGTGCCGATGGCGATGGCGAGGGAATCGACGCCCGTGCGGGTGACGAAATCCTGCACCTGATCGGGATCGGTGTAGTTGGCCTTGTCGGCCTCAACGCTCACCTCGTCCTCCACGCCGGCCAGCTGGCCGAGCTCGCCTTCCACCGTCACGCCGCGGGCGTGGGCGTATTCGACCACCTGCTTGGTCACCGCCACGTTCTCTTCATAGGGAAGGTGGGAGCCGTCGATCATCACCGAGGTGAAACCGCCGTCGATGCAGTCCTTGCACAGCTCGAAGCTGGAGCCGTGGTCGAGATGCAGCGCGATGGGCAGGCCGGTTTCCTCCACGGCGGCCTTGACCAGCGCGTACAGATAGGCGTGCCGGGCGTATTTGCGCGCGGAGCCGGACACCTGCAGAATGACGGGGGAATTCAGCTCCTTGCAGGCGTCCACGATCCCCTGGACGATTTCCATGTTGTTGACGTTGAAGGCGCCGATGGCGTAGCCGCCTTCATAGGCCTTCTTGAACATTTCGGTAGTGTTGACGAGGGGCATAGCGATGACCTCCTGTATTTTCTATTTCGGGTTCGGATGGCACAAGCGGCATACAGGCGCTTTCCGCCGCAGGGCCAATGCCTATGCGGAGAAAATCACCGGCCGGAACATACGGCGCGCCGTATCCTGCTTGTAGAGTCTACCTGTTTAGTATACCGTATACGGCGAAAAAAGGAAAGAGAAATGTTAAAATATTATCAGCCGGCCGCCCGGCCGAAAGTTGTGCAGATTGCCCCGGCCGGTTCAGCGCTTTTTCTGCGCAACTTCCAGCAGGGCGCGGGCGAGGAAGTCGTCCGCCGGCATGGCGCCCAGATCCCCCTGCTCGCGGGAGCGCACCGACACGGTGCCGTTTTCCGCCTCGCGGTCGCCGATGACCAGCATATAGGGGACCTTCTGCATCTGCGCCTCGCGGATCTTATAGCCGATCTTTTCGTTGCGCAGGTCAATTTCCGCGCGCAAACCGGCCGCCTTCAGCTGATCGGTGACCTTCTGCGCCGCGTCGTGCAGCCGCTCGGAGATGGGCAGCACCCGCACCTGCTCGGGCGCGAGCCAGAGCGGGAAGGCGCCCGCGTATTTCTCGATGAGCAGTGCGAGGGTGCGCTCGTAGCAGCCCAGCGAGGTGCGGTGGATGATATAGGGGCGCCGGCGGGAGCCGTCCTCATCCACGTATTCCATGCCGAACAGCTCGGCGAGCATCTGATCCACCTGGATGGTGATGAGGGTGTCCTCCTTGCCGTGGACGTTCTTGATCTGGATATCCAGCTTGGGCCCGTAGAAGGCGGCTTCGCCCACCCCGACGGTGTAGGGCACGCCCAGGTGGTTGAGGATTTTTTCCATGGCGCCCTGCGCCTCGTCCCACTGCTCGGGGGTGCCGATGTATTTGTCCCGGTCGTTCGGGTCCCACTGGGAGAAGCGGAAGGTCACGTCCTCGAGCAGCCCCACCGTGTCCAGCATGAATTTCGCCAGCTCGAGGCAGCCCTTGAATTCTTCCTCGAGCTGCTCGGGGCGCAGGATGATGTGTCCTTCCGAAATGGTGAACTGCCGCACCCGGATAAGGCCGTGCATCTCGCCGCTGTCCTCGTTGCGGAAGAGGGTGGAGGTTTCGCCCAGGCGCATGGGCAGGTCGCGGTAGGAGCGCATGCGGTTGAGGAACACCTGATACTGGAAGGGGCAGGTCATGGGCCGCAGGGCGAAGACCTCCTTGTCCTTTTCCTCGTC
>CABSLQ010000016.1 GCA_902478605.1 uncultured Oscillospiraceae bacterium | reverse complement strand
ACAAACACGCGCTGCTTGTGGACGAAGAAGCCGCCGAAGTGGTAAAACAGATATTCTCCATGTTTGTCAGTGGGATGACCGTCCGGGCGATTGTCAATCATCTGAACGACCACAATGTAATGTGCCCGTCCCTATACAAGCAAAGCCAAGGGCTGAAATATCATTGTCCCAACGGACAGACACGGCCCATGTGGAGTACGATTACTGTTTCAAGTATGCTGAAAAATCCCGTCTATGTAGGGGATATGGCACAGGGCCGCAATCGGGTGAAAAGCTACAAAATCCATAAGCTGGAGCCTGTGCCGGAGGAACAGTGGATTGTCGTGCAGAATACCCATGAGCCGATTATTGACCGCGAAACCTTTGCCAAAGCGAAAGACCTGCTCAAACGCGACACCCGCACCGCCCCCAAGCAAAAGCAATTATATTTATTCAGCGGTTTTCTTCGCTGTGCCGACTGCGGGCGGGCTATGTCCCGGATAGCCAGCAAGGACTTGTATGTGTACTATCAATGCGGGACTTACAAAAGCCTGTCAAAAAAGGCTTGCACTATGCACTCCATAAAAAGTACCAAGCTGGAGGCGGCTACCCTATACGCAATCCGGCAGCAGGTGCACCTTGCGGTCAACTATTCCGCCATTATCGCCCAAATCAATGCGGCCCCGCAGAAAAAAAGCCAGTCGGCGCGGCTGAACGAGCAGATCAGCGCAAAAGAAAAAGAGCTTGCCAGAATTATGCGGTACAAGCAAGCTCTGTATCAGGACTGGAAAGACGGCAACATTACCCATAACGATTACCGGCACATGGGCGCAGACTATGAGCAGCAAATCGAAACGGCTATGGCGGTAATCGACGGCTTGAAAGCGGAGCGGGACAAACTGGAAAACGGAATTGACGAGGAAAATCCATTTTTGACCGCTTTCAAGAAGTACGAGAACATCGACAAGCTGACACGGGAAATTCTCATTGAACTGGTTGATTATATCAAGGTGTATGAGGGCGGCGACATCAGTATCAGGTTTAAGTTTGCCGACGAACTGCGCCGTATCATGGAATATGTGGAAATCAACCGCGACTTGCAGCAGGCGGGATAATTCCCGCTTGTTGCTCCCACTATCGTTTGACGGTTTTCCTAATATGTATCACTCATATGTGGATACAGTAGGACGCAACAAAAAGCAGATACAAGAATATATCCGAAACCAGTTGCAAGAGGATATATCAAGTGATCAGCTGACAATGAAAGAATACGTAGACCCGTTTACGGGTCAGCAAGTAAAAGAAGGCAAATAAATGCCCCTTTAGGGGCAGCCGGTGAAAGTGTTGCGGTTGGCAAACCTTTCGTCGGGCCTATAGGCCCGGCCGGCATTATGCCCTAAGGGGGCAGTGCATACCACCGGCACGGCCGGTGGTTATGATTAAAATGACGGTGGCTTCCTGTTCAGGCCGATAGCTGGCGCAGGGCCAGATAGACGGCACCCCATGCGGCGTCCTGCCGGCCGGGAAGCACACTCGCCTGTGGGTACGAAGCGGTCAGTTCCCGGGTGAACGCCTCGCGGACCGGCTGGCTTTTGAGCAGCACGCTGCCGCTGAGATACACGGTGAAAGGCTCGTCCGACAGGTTCAGACGGCGGATAACCGCCTCGGCCATCGCCAACAAGTCCCGGGCGGCATCGGCAAGGATAGACGCGGCCACGGCATCCCCTTCTTCCGCGGCCTTGTCCACAAGCGGGGAGAGGGAAGCGATCCGTTGCTTGTCCTCCCGATCGCGGTAGAGGGCGGCGGTCAGATCTTCCGCGCTGGTGCAGCCGAACGCGTCCAGCAGCAGACCGAACAGCGCCGTGGCCGGTCCTCTCCCATCCACGCCCCACAAGCTGCGCCGCAGCGCCTGCGCGGCGATGGCATAGGCGCTGCCTTCATCGGAAAACAAATGGCCCCAGCCGCCCACCCGGGCAAAGTCGTCCCGGCTGTTTTTCCCCAGGCATATCGAGCCGGTGCCGGCGGTGAGGGACAGACCGGGCTGATCCTCCAGATTGGCGTACAGCGCCGTGACCGAGTCATCCCGGGCCAAAGCGCGGGAACAGCCGGTTTCCCCGCGCAGAATCTCTTCATAAAAGGCCGCGTCCTCCCCCGTCAGCAGACCGGCGGAGCCGATGCAGGCGGCCTCCACCTCCGTGCCTTCCGGTGCGTTCGCCAGCGCCCGGTGGATCAGGCTGCACAGGTTTTCCCGTGCCGTATCCCGGCCGCAGGAACAAATGTTGGAGGACAGACCGATTTCTTCCACCAGGACATGCTTTTGCAAATCGGTCAGGCGCAGCAGCGTTTTGGTTCCGCCGCCGTCCAGTCCCATTACCGCTTTCATAAGGCGCCCCCTTCGCGGCGCAGCGCCTCCAGGCTGTCCCCGGCGGCCTGGAGCCGTTCGGCCGCTTCCGCCGGACCGCAGCCGAGCAGAACGGCGGCGATGGTCAGCTTGACGTCATACCCGCAGGCGGTCAGCTTTTCGGCCGCCGTTTCCGGCGGGCAGCCGGTCGCGTCCGCCACCATGCGGGCAGCGCGCAGCCGGAGCTTTTCGTTGTTGGCGACCATCTGGACCATGCGGTTGCCGTATACCTTGCCAAGCCGGATCATAATGCCCGTGGACAGCATATTGAGCACCATTTTCTGCGCAGTCCCCGATTTCATCCGGGTGGAACCCTCAATGGCCTCCGGCCCGGTGACGGGAGCGATCGTCAGGGCAGCCAGGTGGGAAATGGCGGCGTCCGGATTGCTGCACAGGCCGATGGTGAAGGCCCCCACCTGCTTTGCATACCGGATGGCGCCCAGCACATAGGGCGTCCGGCCGCTGGCGGTGATGCCGACGACCACGTCCTGGGCGGTCAGCTGCCGGCGGCGGAGATCCTCCCCGCCCATGTCGGCGTCGTCCTCGTCCCCCTGCGCGGCGTCCCCGACGCCTTCCAGCCCGCCGGCCAGCACGGCCTGCACCAGCTCGGGGGACACGCCGTAGGTGCAGGGGCATTCGCTCGCATCCACGACGGCCAGACGGCCGCTTGTCCCCGCGCCGACGTAAAACAGACGGCCTCCCTGGGAAAGACGGGCGGCCGCCGCGTCGATGGCATCGGCAATGTGGGGCAGCTCCTGTTCCACGGCCAGTGCCACCTTTTTATCCTCCGCGTTGATGAGGCGGACCATCTCCGGGGTCGAACAGCTGGAAATGTTCGCGGTCGCGGGGTTGTTGGTTTCGGTGATGAGGGCGTTGATGGAATCCATGAATGCTTATTCTCCTTCTATTGATCTTCTTATTATTTATAGCACAGAATGCCGCCGGACGCAATGCCGGCTTTTTAAGGAAACGCCGCTGTTTTTGCTTCGCCGCCGGAAATTGCGGCGCCCGGTTGATTATTCCGGATAAATGCGGTACAATATCCTCGATATGCCGCCTGCGGGCGGTGCTGGTAAGTGGAGGAACGAACTTGACGAACAATGAACTGACGGGCGCGCAGACGCCGGCCCCTTCCAAAATGGCGGAAGAGATACGCCGCCGGCGCACCTTCGCCATCATTTCGCACCCCGATGCGGGCAAAACCACCCTGACCGAAAAATTCCTGCTGTATGGCGGTGCCATTCAGACGGCGGGCATGGTCAAGGGTAAAAAATCCATGAAGCACGCGGTATCCGACTGGATGGAGATCGAGAAACAGCGCGGTATTTCGGTGACCTCCTCGGTTCTGCAGTTTAACTACGACGGGTTTTGCATCAATATTCTGGATACGCCCGGCCACCAGGATTTCTCCGAGGACACCTACCGCACCCTGATGGCGGCCGACTCCGCCGTCATGGTGATCGACGCCTCCAAGGGCGTGGAGAAGCAGACCATCAAGCTGTTCAAGGTCTGTCTGCTGCGGGATATCCCGATTTTCACCTTCATCAATAAGATGGACCGCGAGGCGCGCAGCCCCTTCGATCTGCTCGACGAGATCGAGTCGGTGCTCGGGATCAAAACCTACCCGATGAACTGGCCCATCGGCTCGGGCAAGGATTTCAAAGGGGTCTACGATCGGGAGCGCAGCCGCATCATCGCCTTTACGGCGAACAACGGGCAGCACGAAGTGGACGCGACCGAGGTGGACCTGACCGACCCGGCGCTGGAAGGTATGCTGGGCGAGCAGCTGCACCGCACGCTGGCGGAGGATGTGGAGCTGCTCGACGGCGCAGGCTACGATTTTGATCTGGACGCGGTGCGGCATGGGCGGCTTTCGCCCGTGTTTTTCGGTTCGGCGCTGACCAATTTCGGCGTGGAACCCTTTCTCGAAGAGTTTCTGCGCATGACCAGCCCGCCGCTGCCCCGCCGGTCGAGCGCGGGGGAGATCGATCCCTTTGCGGAGGATTTCTCCGCCTTTGTGTTCAAAATCCAGGCCAATATGAACAAGGCGCACCGCGACCGCATCGCCTTCATGCGCATCTGCTCCGGCAAGTTCGATAAGAACCGGGAGGTGCTGCATGTACAGGGCGGACGCAAAATGCGCCTGTCCCAGCCGCAGCAAATCATGGCGCAGGATCGGGAGGTCATCGAGGAGGCGTATGCCGGCGACATCATCGGCGTATTCGATCCCGGTGTGTTTTCCATCGGCGACACGCTGTGCACGCCGGGCAAAAGCTTCACCTTTGAGGGGATCCCCACCTTTGCCCCCGAGCATTTCAGCCTCGTGCGGCAGGTGGACACCATGAAGCGCAAGCAGTTCATCAAAGGCACCACCCAAATCGCCCAGGAGGGCGCCATCCAGATTTTCCAGGAGATCGGCGGCGGTATGGAAGAGGTCATTGTGGGCGTGGTCGGTACGTTGCAGTTTGACGTGCTGGAATACCGGCTCAAGAACGAATACAACGTGGATATCCGGATGGAGGGCCTGCCTTATCAGTTTATCCGCTGGATCGAGAATGAGGATCTGGATCCCAAAACGCTGAACCTTTCCTCCGATACCAAGCGGATACAGGATATGCGCGGCCGCTATCTGCTGCTGTTCACCAATACGTGGAACATCAACTGGGCGCTGGAGCACAACAAGGAGCTGCGCCTGTCCGAGTTCGGGAGAAACTAAGCCATGAATATACAGATTTTCGGCAGGGCCAAATGCTTTGACACCAAAAAAGCGGAACGGTATTTCAAGGAGCGGGGCATCCGGTTTCAGCGCGTGGCCCTGGAGACCAAAGGGCTCAGCGCCGGGGAGCTGGCCAGCGTAAAGGCGGCGGCCGGCGGACTGGACGCGCTTGTTGACGACAAGCATCCGGATGCGGCGCTCGTGCGGTATCTGGCCCATGACGCGGATAAGGAACGGCATCTGCTGGAAAATCCGGGCTTGCTGCGCACCCCCATTGTGCGCAACGGCCGGCAGGCGACCGTCGGCTATCACCCGGAAATCTGGAAGGACTGGACATGAGAGAACGGCCGGAAAGGGGTCGTTCCTGTGAACGCCATGCGCCGGTCTGCCTCCCGCTTTTGCGGGGCGGCAGGCCGGCTTTTTGGGTGAGCGGGGAAATGCCGCATTCTCAAACAACTATATCTTGTGTTTGCTCTTGACAAAGCAAAGCATATATTGTAACATAGGAGGGCAGTATAAGACAGAGGGATGGCAAGAGTATGGTAGAACAAATTACACAGATCCGCAAGCGGAACGGAGAAATCGTCGTATTTGACGCCAAAAAAATTAAGGAGGCCATCCACAAGGCCAACATCGCCGTCGCCGATGAAAAAATCCCGGCCAAGGCCCTGCAGGAACTGACGGGCAAGGTGGTATCGAAGCTTACACCGGGGGAGATCCCCACCGTGGAGCAGGTACAGGACCGGGTGGAAGAGGTGCTCATCGGCGCCGACTATGCCAAAACGGCCAAGGCCTATATCCTCTACCGGGCGGAGCATACGAAGATCCGCCAAAGCGAAGCGGATTTGATGGATATCTACAAGGAACTGACCTTCGCCTATGCCAAGGACGCCGATATCAAGCGGGAGAACGCCAATATTGACGCGGACACCGCCATGGGCACCATGCTCAAGTACGGGTCGGAGGGTTCCAAGTATTTCATCGACAACTATATCCTGCCCAAGGATATTGCCGCCGCCCATATCAACGGCGACATCCATATCCACGACAAGGATTTTTACATGCTGACCGAGACCTGCTGCCAGATTGACCTGCTCAAGCTGTTCCATGACGGCTTCTCGACGGGACACGGCTGCCTGCGGGAGCCCAACGGTATCGCGAGCTATTCGGCGCTGGCCTGCATCGCCATTCAGGCGAATCAGAACGAGATGCACGGCGGGCAAAGCGTGCCCAACTTCGATTATTCCATGGCGCCCGGTGTGGCCAAGACCTTCCGCAAGGAATATTTCCGCGCGCTGACCCAGTTTTTCACTGTGAAGTTTGACCTGACGCGGGAGGACGGCGAGGCGCTGACCGCCGCCATTCAGCGGGAGGTGGCCGTTCCCATCACGATGGGCGGGGCGGACGCCTATGGCGAGGCGCTCGCCGGCTGGCTGCCTGCGCATCAGGAGGCGGGCGGCTATCAGGCGATTACGGCGGTGGACACGCGCCGCGCCCATGCCTTTGCCGTGCGCACCGCGCTTGCCGAGACGGACAAGGCCACCTTCCAGGCGATGGAGGCGTTCATCCACAACCTGAACACCATGAATTCCCGTGCCGGGGCCCAGGTGCCCTTCAGCTCGGTCAACTACGGCACCGATACTTCGCCCGAGGCCCGCATGGTCATCCGCAACCTGCTGCTGGCCACCGACGCGGGGCTGGGCAATGGCGAAACCCCCATTTTCCCCGTGCAGATCTTCAAGGTGAAGGAAGGGCTCAACTACAATCCCGGCGACCCCAACTACGATTTGTTTCAGCTGGCCATTAAAACGTCGGCCAAACGGCTGTTCCCGAACTTCAGCTTTATCGACGCGCCGTTCAATCTGCAGTATTACAAGCCGGGCGATTATAACTCGGAAATCGCGTACATGGGCTGCCGCACCCGCGTGATGGGCAACCATTATGATCCCGAGCGGGAGGTCACCTGCGGCCGCGGCAACCTGAGCTTCACCTCCATCAATCTGCCCCGCCTGGGCATCGAGGCGAAGGGGGATATTGCGCGGTTTTACGCGATGCTGGACGAACGCATCGATCTGGTGGTGCGGCAGCTGCTGCACCGGTTCCGTATCCAGTGCACCAAGAAAGGGCGCAACTATCCCTTCCTCATGGGGCAGGGGGTTTGGATTGACTCGGATAAGCTCGGGCCGGACGACAGCGTGGAAGAGGTGCTTAAGCACGGCACGCTGAGCGTGGGCTTTATCGGCCTGGCGGAAACGCTCAAGGCGCTGACCGGCAAGCACCACGGCGAAAGCGAGGAGAGCCAGCGGCTGGGCCTCGAGATCATCGGGCATATGCGCCGCCGGATGGATGAGGAATCGGAGAAAACCGGCCTCAACTTCACCCTGCTCGCCACCCCGGCGGAAGGGTTGAGCGGCCGGTTCCTGCGCATCGACAAGGAGATTTACGGCGAGCTGCCGGGCATCACCGATCGGGAGTATTACACCAATTCCTTCCATGTGCCGGTATATTATCCGATACAGGCGTATAAAAAGATCCGCATTGAGGCGCCCTACCACGCGCTGACCAACGCCGGGCATATCAGCTATGTGGAGCTGGACGGCGACACCTGCAAGAATCTCGACGCCTTTGAGGCGGTGATCCGCTGCATGAAGGAAGCGGGCGTGGGATACGGTTCGGTTAACCACCCGGTGGATCGCGATCCTGTCTGCGGCTATACCGGCGTCATCGACGAGGTCTGTCCCCGCTGCGGCCGGCGGGAGGGCGAGGCCGTCAGCGTGGAAAAGCTGCGCGAACTGCGAAAAAAATACCCGCATATGCCGCGCTTCTGCGGCTGCGAGTGATATAGAACAATATTCGATAAGGAGAGAGAAAAACATGACGGACAACAAAGCATGCGAACAGCAGATTGGCGAGGGCATGGGCTTCGAGCGCATCCGCCGGATTACGGGATATCTCGTGGGGACCACCGACCGGTTCAACAACGCCAAGCGCGCGGAGGAAAAGGATCGGGTCAAGCATGGGCTGCAGACTGAAAATTAGCGGCGTGGAGCCGGAGTCCATCGTGGATGGACCCGGCTTCCGCTATACCGTCTTCACGCAGGGGTGTCCCCACCACTGCCCCGGCTGCCATAACCCGCAGACCCACGACTTTGCGGGCGGCCGCTGGGTGGAGGTGGACGACCTGGCACGGGAGATGGAGGAAAACCCGCTGCTGGCGGGCGTGACCTTTTCGGGCGGCGAGCCGTTCTGTCAGCCGGAACCGCTGTGCGAGCTGGCGCGGCGGGTGAAAGCGCGCGGCAAAACGGTGATGGTCTACTCGGGCTATACGCTCGAGCAGCTGCTCGCCAAAGGGGAGACGGAGCCGGCGGTGCTCGAACTGCTGCATCTGGCCGACTGGCTGGTGGACGGGCCCTACATCGAGGCACAGCGGGATCTCACGCTGGAATTCCGCGGAAGCCGCAACCAGCGGATCATCGATCTGCCGGCCTATTTTGCGGACAAGAAACCATAAAAAAGGACGATCGGCCAGACGCCGATCGTCCTTTTTTATCGCCATGCGGTCTATTTCCTGTAGTCGGGGCGAATAAACGGTTCGTCTATCCTTTCCCTGACGAGAAGCCCATACTTGCTTGGATGGCGATAGGCGTTGCCGAGCGCTTCGGTGCGGCGGTATTCGCGCAGGGTGTCCAGGTCGAATTCCGCCAGATAGATGCCTTCCTCGCCGCCTGCTTCCAAAATACAGGTATCCCGCGATATGGGACTGCCCGGCAGATAGGCGATGCCGTCAAAGGCGGAGGAATGCCCGTTGCAGTCCGGATGTCCGTCGGGGTAATTGCAGGTGGCGATGCCCAGCATGTTCTCGAATGCCCGGCTGCGCAGCTGCGCAAGGCGGTTGATTTCCATCGGGCAGGCATTGGGCACCAGCAGGATTTCCGCGCCCTTGAGCATCAGGATCCGGGCGCTTTCCGGGAATTCCCGGTCGTAACAGATCATCGCGCCGATCTTGACCATACCGCCCGCCGTGTCGAGATCTGCCACATAAAAATCGTCGCCCGGTGTCAGGCGGCTTTCCACGTCGAAGTCGCAGGTGTGCACCTTGGCATAGGTCAGCACCCGCTGCCCGTGCCGGTCAAACAGGATGACCGTATTGCGCGGCGCCGGCTCGTAGCTCTCCAAAAAGGTGACGGCGATCGCCATGTTCCATTCGGCGGCCAGCATGCCGAAGGCCGACACAAAGGGACCGTCGGCCGGGATCGCCTGGGCGCGCAGTGCGTCCGGATCTTCCGGAATTGTGTAGCCGTTGTGGAACATCTCGGGAAACAGGGCGATGTCGGCGTCCTGCATTTTGGCAAGGCGGCAGGCTTCCATGCCTTTCTGAAGGGTTTCCTCCGGTGTTGTGCCCGGCCGTATCTGCAGCAATGCGATACGCAGCGTTTTCATACGGTGTATGTTCCCCTTTCGTAAGATTCGGTTTGCTGCTCTCATTTTACCATATGGACGGCAGAAAGGGAACGGCGGCCGAAACGTTTTTTTGGTTGGAAAATTACCGGATTGCAGACGATTTTCAGCCAAAATTCTGCTTTTGGAGCTTTTACAGTAAAATAGAGGCGGATAGAAGCGTTTTGCTCTTGCAATCTCGCGCGGATGTGCTATAATAAAAAAGGTTTTGAAGACCGCCTATGTGTACAGAATAAGGAGGTGGGCAGGGTGAGTCCTGACCCTGGCAGTCGAAGTAGCCTGAAGCACAATTGGATGATCGGGACGCACCGCAACCCGCCGGTACGGACGTAAGCCACGCCCCTGGGCGGTTGGCCTGCGTTTCTTTATGCGTGCGTCCCGGGAAGGGGGATGCATGCATGATTCGCTATTACAAGACCATCAACGGCCGGATCCGTGCCGTGGACGAGCAGGAGCCGGGCTGTTGGATTGACGTCATCAATCCGGACGAAAAGGAAATTAACGGACTGATCCAGGATTTTGCCCTGGAACCGGACTTTCTGCGCGCCGCTCTGGACGAGGAGGAATCCTCCCGTATTGAGTCGGAGGATGATAACACCCTTATCATTCTCGACGGCCCTGTGGCGGAGAAAAACGGCGACAGCGTGTCTTATTACACGCTGCCCCTCGGCATTCTGGTGACTAAAACCAACGTCATCACCGTTTCCCTGCGGGAAAATCCGATCCTCGCCGAATTCGCGGAAGGCGTGGTCAAGGGAGTACAGACCCAGCTGCGCACGCAGTTTGTGCTGCATCTGATGCTGCGGATTGCGACGCGGTATCTGCAGTTCCTCAAGCAGATCGACAAGGTGTCCAGCTCCCTTGAAAAGCAGCTGCGCAAATCCATGAAGAACAAGGAGCTTATCCAGCTGCTGGACGTGCAGAAATCGCTGGTGTATTTTTCCACCTCGCTCAAGGCAGACGAGACCACCCTCGAAAAGCTGATGCGCGGGCGGTATATCAAGCTGTACGAAGAGGATCAGGATCTGCTCGAGGACGTGCTGATCGAAATCAAGCAGGCCATCGAGATGTCCAGCATCTATCTGAACATTTTGTCGGGCACCATGGATGCCTTCGCCTCGGTCATTTCCAACAATCTGAACATCGTCATGAAGGTGCTGGCCTCGGTGACCATTGTCATTTCCATCCCGAACATCATCGCCGGCATCTATGGCATGAACGTCACGGGCCTGCCGCTGGCGAATCTGTGGTGGTTCCCCGTAGTAGTGGCGGTCGGCCTCATGGGACTGGTCAGTTGGATTTTACACAAAAAGGATATGCTTTAAAAATCCGCAGCCAATAGGCTGCGGATTTTTAATTCATGCCTTGTCCGCCGACCTGGTCAAACAGACGGGCCACCTCACGGGCGAGCGCGCGGTTTTCGGGGGCAGACAGGGTGGGATCGGCCGCAATCCGGGCCGCGGCGGCTGCCTGCGCTTCGCGGAAGAGGGGCATGTCCCCGTTCAGATCGGCGATTTTGAGATCGGGCAGCCCGTGCTGCCGGCTGCCGAAGAAATCGCCCGGGCCGCGCAGCTTCAAATCCTCGTCCGCGATGCGGAAGCCGTCGTTCGTCGCGCACATAACCTGCAGGCGGCGGCGTGCCTCCTCGTTGTGTGCGTCTGAAATGAGAATACAGGTGGAGCGGTACTGGCCGCGGCCGACGCGGCCGCGCAGCTGGTGCAGCTGCGCAAGGCCGAAGCGTTCCGCGTTTTCGATGACCATCAGCACGGCGTTGGGCACGTCCACCCCCACCTCGATGACGGTGGTGGAGACCAGAATCTGAATATCGCCGCGGGAAAAGCCGGCCATGACCGCCTCCTTTTCGGCGGCCTTCATGCGCCCGTGCAGCAGGCCGAGGGAATACCCGCGGAAGGGGCCGGCGGCCAGCTTGTCAAAATACGCGGTGGCCGAGACGAGATCCGTCTCCGCTTCCCCCTCCTCTACGAGCGGACAGACGATGTATGCCTGCCGCCCCTGTGCGATATGCTTTTTGATGTACTGATACGCGCGTTCCCGCTTGCCCGTATCCACGGCATAGGTTTCGATGGGCTGCCGTCCGGGCGGCAGCTCGTCCAGAATGGAGACGTCGAGATCGCCGTACACGATGAGGGCGAGGGTGCGCGGGATAGGGGTGGCCGACATGACGAGCATGTGCGGGTTGGCCCCCTTGGCAGCGAGGGCGGCCCGCTGCGCCACGCCGAAACGGTGCTGCTCGTCGGTGATGACGAGGCCGAGCTTGTGAAAAACGACCCCCTCGGACAGCAGGGCGTGGGTGCCGACGATCAAATCGATCTCCCCGGCGGCCAGAGCGGCGAGCACCGGCTTTTTCACCGACGCAGGCTGCGATCCGGTGAGCAGGCCGACCCGGATGCCGCCCGGTTCCAGCAGGGCGGACAGCGAACGCGCGTGCTGTTCGGCGAGCAGCTCGGTGGGGGCCATCATGGCCGCCTGCCACCCTTCCCGGATGGCGGTGAAGGCCACGCCGGCGGCCACGGCGGTTTTGCCGCTGCCCACGTCGCCCTGCACGAGACGGCTCATGGGACAGGCGCCGCGCATATCGGCCACCGCCTCGTCGATGGCCCGCCGCTGCGCCCCGGTGAGGGTAAAGGGGAGCAGGCGCCGAAATTCCTCCGTATGATCCGCCTGCATTACGGCGCCGGCCGTTCCCCGCGTGCGGCCCTTAAGCCGCAGCAGGCCGAGCTGGAGCAGCAGCAGTTCCTCAAACACCAGCCGCCGCCGCGCAACGGCGAGGGCATCGTGATCGACGGGAAAATGAATATTTTCAAGCGCATAACGCCGGGTGCACAGACTGTGCTCCTGCCGCAGATCGGGCGGCAGCGGATCGTCCTCGAGATCCGCGTCGAGCAGACGGATGGCCTGCGCCATGTTCGTCTCGATCATGCGGTTGGTCAGCCCCTCGGTCAGCCGGTAGAGCGGGCGGATGCGATCGCCGCCTTCTGCGGCTTCGAGAAGGGGAGAAGCCATTTCATAGCGGCCGTTTTTCCGCGTCACGGTGCCAAACAGCAGCAGCGGCTCTCCCGGATGGACGCGGGCGGCGGCGTATTTGTTGTTGAACAGGGTGACATACAGCCGATTGGCCCCGTCCGACACGGTGAACTGATACAATACCATGCCCCGGCGCACAAAATGCTCGGCCGGCGCACGATTCGGTATGCCGCGGATACAGCACGGCTCGCCGGCCGGCGCGGCGGCGATGGGCGTGATGGCGGACCAGTCCTCGTAGCCGCGCGGGAAATGGCGCAGCAGGGTCCCCACGCTGGTCACACCCAGGCGGGCATACTGGGCGGCGCGTTTTTCGCCTACACCCTTTAGGCTGCCGATGGGGGTATCCCACAAATCCGCCATGCTATCCTCTCCCGAACAAAGTTTCTTACAGTATACACGAAAGGGAGACAAAAAACAAGGTCAGGACGGGGAACCGGTCGTGACAGGGGCGAAGGCAGCGCCGATGAATCCGGCGAGGGCGGCGGGGGACAGGCGCATCTGGGTGCCGATGCGCCCGCCGCTGACATAAAAGGTGTCCAGATTCTGCGCGGCGGCGTCGATCACGGTGGGAAAGGGCTTCTTCATGCCCACGGGGCTGCAGCCGCCGCGGACGTAGCCGGTGGTTTTGAGCAGATCCTTCACCGGGATCATCTCCACCGCTTTTTCGCCCACGGCCCGGGCGGCCGCCTTGAGATCCAGTTCCGCCGCCACCGGGATGACAAAGACAAAATGGCCGCCCTTTCCTTTGGTGACGAGGGTTTTGTATACCTCCTCCACCGGTTCGCCGAGGCTGGCGGCCACCGATACGCCGTCGATGCCCTCGTCGGTGGAATAGGTGTGCAGAGTATAGGGGATATGCGCCCGGTCGAGCAGGCGCATGGCATTGGTTTTGGCTTCCGGCATGGGGAGGACCTCCTGTTATGGTATGTACCGCAGATCCCGGGATAGGGTATCCGGCAGGCCCAGAATGGTATCGGCGGATATGCCGTAAAAAACCGGCACAGGGACAGCAGATGGCAGAGGGGCAGCTGATTCTGACCGGTTTCGTAGCGGCGGTATTGTTCCCGGCCGACGCCGATCGCATCGGCGACTGCGGCCTGGGTCAGCTCCCGGTTGAGACGGATGCATTTCAGGTTTTCGGTATAGTACACGCCCATCACCTCCATAGTCCTTTCGAGAAAAGCCGCTGAAGTGCCGTTAAAGCCACAGACGTGTGACGAGACGGCGGTTTTGATGACGCGTTTGGGGTATGACGAGGCGGTGGTGCTGGAAAGCAATGGCTATGCCCCATTCGCCGCCGGGTTCGCCTGCGGCCTGCGGCTGCTGCGGGAAACGGCCCGGGCGGATCAGGATTCGTCCTGCTGATCGAAATAGCGGCGGATATTTTCCGCGGCGGGGCGGGATATCCCTTTGACAAGGCACAGCTCGTCCACCGTGGCCGCCCGCACCGCTTTGAGCGAACCGAAGTGCCGGAGCAGCGCGCGGGCGCGGCCTTCGCCTATCCCGTCGATTTTGGTCAGGGTGGTGCCGATGGCGGATTTTTTGCGCTGCTGCCGGTGGTAGCGGATGGCGTACCGGTGCACCTCCTCCTGGATGGAGGAGAGCAGGGTGAAGGCGGTGCGGCGGGAGTTGACGGCGATTTCACCGCCGTCCTCCGCAATGGCACGGGTACGGTGCTTGTCGTCCTTGACCAGGCCGTA
This sequence comes from uncultured Oscillospiraceae bacterium, assembly GCA_902478605.1. Taxonomy (GTDB): domain Bacteria; phylum Bacillota; class Clostridia; order Oscillospirales; family Acutalibacteraceae; genus UMGS856. The sequence goes on along the minus strand of CABSLQ010000016.1, from coordinate 35,473 downwards.
TACCGGAATGCCGAGGCCGTAGCTGTCCACCACCGGCTTGACTGAAGCAACGTGGCCCTGCCCGCCGTCGAGCAGAATCAGATCGGGCAGCCGGCCGAAGCCGGCGCCCTCCTCCTTGTGGGCGAGATATTCGTCGAGGCGGCGGGTGAGCACCTCCCGCATCGAACCGTAATCGTCCTGGCCGACGACGGTTTTGATTTTAAAGCGGCGGTAAGCGGACTTAAGCGGACGGCCGTTTTCATAAACGACCATGCCCGCGACGTTATCGCTGCCTGCCGTGTTGGAAATGTCATAGCATTCGATATAAACGGGCGGCGCCGGCAAACCGAGCAGCCGCATCAGCTCGTCGAGGGCGGCGGCGTCCCGCCCGGCGATGCCGGCCCGCTGGGCCACCCGTTCGGCGGCGTTGCTGCGGCACATCTCGACAAGCTGCGCCTGTTCGCCGATCTGGGGCTGCAGGATGTGCACCCGGCGGCCGGCCTTTTCGGTCAGCCAGCTCTCGAGCAGCTCGGCGTCCTCGATCGTGCCGTCCACCGTCACCTGGGGGGGCACCCTGTCGCGCAGCGAGTAATACCGGCGCAGAAATTCTGCCCGGTCGGCGGCGGGATCCGACACGGTATCCACCAGAAAGCTCTCCTTATCCACGAGGCTTCCCCCCGTAAAGCGGAACACCTCGAAGCAGGCGCCGCCCGGCCCTTGGGCGAGGGCGACGACATCCTGCTCCTCCACCCGGGACATGACCACCTTCTGCTTATTGCTCATGGATTGGATGGCGTGGATGCGATCGCGCAGCCGGGCAGCCTTTTCAAACTCGAGGTTTTCCGCCGCTTCCTCCATGCGGGCGGTGAGCAGCTTGAGCGTTTTGGCGCTGCCCACGGTGAGAAACTCGATGGCCGCGTCAAGCCGCTCGTTGTATTCCTCCTCGGTCATGCGGCCGGTGCAGGGGGCGCAGCACTGCTTGATATAATAATTCAGGCAGGGGCGCTCCCGGCATTCGCCATAGGCGAAGGTGCGGTTGCAGGTGGGCAGGAGAAACACCTTGACCGCCTCGTCCACCGACTGCTGTACCGCATAGGAGCTGACGAAGGGGCCGAGATACCGCGCGCCGTCCTCCAGCTTCTGCTTGCACTCGCTGATGCGGGAGAAGGGGGGCGGCGAGATGCGGATATAGTGATACCCCTTGTCATCCTTGAGCAGAATGTTGTATTTGGGGCTGTACTGCTTGATGAGGGAACATTCAAGCACGAGCGCCTCGAATTCGCTGCCCACGACGATATAGTCAAAGTGATCCACATGGGCCACCATCTGGCGCACCTTTTCCGGATGGTTGGTGTCCGAGCCGAAATACTGGCTGATCCGGTTCTTGAGCGCCTTGGCTTTGCCGATATAAATGATGGTATCCTGCGCGTCCTTCATGATATACACACCCGGCTCAAGCGGCAGGGCCATCGCCTTTTTGCGCAGTTCCTGAATTTTAGGGCTTCGTTCCATAGACAGACCTCGCACGGGGAATATATGTTCTATCTTTCATTTTTTAGTGTAATATAGTTCGCGCGGAATGTCAAATGGAATCGGCAGGGGCTCAGGTCACGTTGCGCACCCATTTATCGCTCTTCAGCCGCCAGAGGGACAGCACGCACTTGACGATTTCCTCCGCGCAGACGAGCAGCACGACCTGTTCCACCGGCCATTGCAGCACGAGGGCGCCGAAAAAGGCGAGGGGGACGCCGATAAGCCACATGGTGCCGGCCTCTGTCTTAAGGCCAAAGGCGGCGTCCCCGCCGCCGCGGAACACCCCCACGATCAGCACCACATTGAGCATGCGCACGGGCAGGATCACCCCGAAGATACGCAGCATGAGAATGGCGGCCTGCCGGGCCTCCTCCGACACCTTGAAAAAGGAAAGGATCAGCGGTGCGCAAAGCAGCACCACCACGCCCACAAGCAGGCCGGTAAGCACCGCCAGGCCCGAAAAGCGCCGGGCGTAGGCTCGGGCGTCCTCTTCCCGCTGTTCGCCGATTTTGTTCCCGATCATGACGAGGGACGCGCTGGCCATGCTGAAGCAGAGCACCATGAACAGGTTCTGCACCGAATTGCAGATCTGAGACGCGGCGATGGCCCGCGTGCCGTCCCCGATAAAACCGTATGCCACGGTATACAGGATAAAGCCGAGCGCCCAGCAGCCTTCGTTGAGCACCACGGGGATAATGGCGCCTATCGTTTTGCGGGCAAAGGCAGCGTCAAAACCGGTGAACTCCCGCGGCCGGCTGCGCAGCGGCGAGCGGGGACGGAAGGTCAGTAGGAGGAGCAGCAGCATTTCGACCACACGGGCGATCAGGGTGGCGATGGCGGCCCCCTTTACCCCGAGCACGGGAAAGCCCCCTTTGCCGAAAATGAGCAGATAGTTGCCGCCCGTGTTGACCAGAATGGCCAAAAAGCTGACGATCATCGGCACATAGGCGCTGCCCACGCTGCGCAGGGCGTTGGCGAGCAGATAGGATATCCCGGTGAACACATAGCTCAGGCACACGATGACGAGATAATCCTCACTGAGCTCCACAACCGCCGCTTCCCGGCTGAACAAGCCGGCAATGAAGCGAGGGAGGAGGAGCGCCACCATCGTAAACAGCAGGCCGATCCCCATATTGATGGTCAGGCCAAAGCCCATGACGCGGCGGATGCTGGCGGTGTCCCGCTGCCCCCAATATTGGCTGATAAAAATGCTGCAGCCGGCGGCCGCGCCGTTGGCAACCAGGTTGAAGAGAAAGAAGAACTGGTTGGCGATGCCGACGGCCGCCAGCTCATTGTCGCCCACCCGGCCGATCATGAGGGTGTCCACCATGTTCAGTGAGGAGGTCAGCAGATTCTGAATAAGGATGGGCAGCGCCAGTACAAACAGCATCCGATAAAATTTTTTATCCGAAAAGAGGAACCGCAGCATAGCCTGTGTAACACGCCTTTCACGAAAAAAACCACCTCGGCGAAGGGCTGCCAAAGTGGTAATTGTCCGCCGCCGCATGGAAGGAGAACCGATATGGGCGCTTCCGGTGGGAGACAGGACTTTCTGAAAGGATACCGGATCTTCCGGCTTTTGTCAAGGGCAACAGGTTGCGAAAAACGCAAAAAGATGGTATATTCAGTCTAAGGGAAAGGAGGGATCGATATGCGCAAATTGCTGAATACTTCCATAGTCTATGCGATCGCGGCATTGGTGTGCGGCGTGTTTTACCGGGAGTTCACCCGGTGGAAAGGGTATACACAGACGACGGCTCTCGGCCGGCTGCATGTCCATCTGCTCGTACTGGGTACGCTGTTTTTCCTTGTGCTGGCTTTATGGGACAAGGGCGGGCATCTGACCGCCCGGCCGCGTTTCGGCGCCTGCTTTGTCCTGTATAACGCGGGACTTATCGTGACGGTGGGGGCGATGGCAGCGCGCGGCGTCACACAGGTGCTGGCCGTGGAACTGACGGGTGGAGCGGATGCCGCGCTGTCGGGGATAGCCGGTCTGGGGCATATCGCGCTGGGCGTGGGACTCCTTCTGATGCTCCTGCTGGTCAAACGTACAGCGCTCAAAAATAAGGAATCCAAATAGGAAAGACAAAGTCGCTTCAGACAAAAAGTTCCGGGGCTATGGACCCGGAACTTTTTGCTTTCTGTGCAGTCCCTGGTGTATGGCAGAAAGATTCCCCGGGTTCCGCTTTTACATGGTTTGCTTATCCTCTTCCTTATGCAACGCCGGCCCGCCAATTTGTGCGAAGCCGTCTTAAAAACAATGGCCTCCGTTCTTGACAAGTCTGCTTTTTCGGACTATAATGCAGAATATCTGATTTCGGACGATTTTGGAAATGCAGAGGAAAAAGCCCTTTCAGGAGCGGCCGGCTCTATCCGTCCGAAAGAGGAAAAAAAGAAGAATCGCCGCCGGAGGACCGTGTATCGCAATACACAATAGGGGGTAACGATATCCCTGGTCAGAAAAGGTGTCGGGTGCGCCCGGTTATTGTAAAGATAATCGGGCGCTTTTTTTGGGGGGATACGATTCAGTGGATACAAAAAAACGGACGAAGGCTTTCGAGAAGCCAGGCTTACAGTTAAACCGAAATTTTTTGAAAGGAAGGATCAAACCTATATGAATTCCACCGCGCTGTTCGCAAAAACGCCGCCAGTTAAGCTGTTTTTCCTTGCTTCCATCCCCGGGGCGATCAGCATGCTGGCCTCCGCGCTGTACCAAACGCTTGACGGCGTTTTCGTGGGACGCTTTCTTGGGGAAACCGCCTTTGCCGCGCTCAATCTGGCCATGCCGTTTGTCATTATCAACTTTTCGCTCGCGGATTTAATCGGCGTTGGCTCGGCCGTTCCCATATCCATCTGCTTAGGGAAGAAGCAGGAACAGAAAGCCAATAACATTTTTACCTGTGCCTGTATTATGATCGTGGCAGCCGGTATACTGATCGGCGGTATTTTGTATGCTGCGGCCCCCCTGCTGATACGACTGATGGGGGCAGAAGGGGAATTTGCCAATCTGGCGGTGCAATACATACGCGTGTATGCCCTGTGTTCTCCGGTCACCACCATCATTTTCGCCGTGGATAATTTTCTGCGCATTTGCGGCATGATCCGGGGAAGCATGCTGATGAACGTGATTATGTCGGTTTTGAGCGGCGTATTGGAATTCCTGTTCCTCGGCGTGTTTGGCTTTGGAATTTGGGGGGCTGCTTTGGCCACCTGCTCCGGCATGTGCATTTGTGCCGCTGTGGCTTTTATTCCGTTTTTCCGCGGAAAAACGCTGCTTCGTTTTCAAAAGCCCCATTTTGAAAAAGGGATGGTCCGGCAGATCGTTGCCTGCGGAAGCCCGAATTTTCTGAACAATATCGCGGGCCGTATTACCTCCATTATGATGAATGCGATTCTGGTGCGTTTGGGCGGCGAGACGGCCGTGTCGGTATATGGCATCCTGATGTTTGCCGACGGCTTTATTCAGCCGCTCCTGTATGGCATGTGCGATTCCCTCCAGCCGGCTGTCGGGTATAACTGGGGGGCGCAAAAGTTTTCCAGGGTGCGGGCGATCGAAAGATGCTGCTTTACTGCAAGCGGGATCGTCTCTTTACTGGCGGTATTGGTTATTGCCCTTTTCCCTGAGCCGATCACCCGGCTGTTCGTGGCCGACGCCGGACAGGAAATTCTGAACCTCTCCGTCGGGGCACTGCGGCTTTTCAGCCTGACCTATGTGACGCGGTGGTTTTCTTTCGCGGCACAGAGTTACATGCTGGCGATCGAAAAACCGTTGCTGGCTTCCCTTATCTCGGTGTCCACCGCGCTGCTTTTCCCGGTGATTTTGGTCGGCGCCCTGTGGCCGCTGGGCCTGACGGGGATTTGGCTCAATTTTGCGGGGACGGCCGTTCTGGCGGCCATTCTGTCGGCGGTTATTCTTCTGAAGCTGCGCCGGGATTTGTGCAGGCCGGATGCGGCGGAACAATAAGAAGCCTGTGGTGCCGTATACCTGGAGACGGTATGGCCGGCCATCCGGCAGAAGGCATAAAACAGAAAGGAACCGGCACGGTTTTCACCGCGCCGGTTCTTTTTCATGTTATGGGCAGGCTTTATGCTTTTTGGTAAAATTCCTTCACCGCGCCGAAAAAGGCGTCGATGTTTTCCCAGCTGGAGAGGGGTGGCACATCGCAGCCCGAGGAAATGACAAAATTCGGATAGGAGCAGCAGGCTTCCATCACCCGCAGGGTGGCGGCCCGGATGGAGTCCGGGGTACCGTTGCGGAATTCGCTGGCCGGGTCGACGTTGCCCATAGCCACCACGTCCGCCGGAATGTGGGTCATCATTTCCGCCATATCGATGGCGTTGCCGAAATGGTACGCGGCGGCACCGGTGGCCAGAATGGAGTCAATGGTTTGGATGGTGCTGTTGCCGCAGTTGTGATAGATCACGAGGAAGTTGTCGTCCTGCACGGCGTCCACGATCTGTTTGACATACGGGCCGGAGAATTCCTCCGCGAGAGCGGGGGAGAGAAGTCCGGCGAGCGGTTCGGCGATCACGACGCCGGCGGCCCCCACTTTTTTGTAGGCCTGGCAGTAGTCGATGATGAAGGCCGTTGCCTTTTCCAGCAGAATATGCACCATATCCGGCTCTTCGTAGCAGTAGATCATGGCTTCGGTCACGTCCATCAGCCGTCCCGCCAGGGAGAAGGGGCCGATGACCCCGGCAAACACCGGCCGATCGGTAATGGCCTTTACTGCCTTTTCGATCGCCTCGACATAAATGCCCGTTCGGCCGTCGCCCACGGCGGGCACCTTCAGCGCGCGTGCCTCCTCCTCACTGGATACCACGCTGCCCACCACGGTGGGCACTTCGTCATCGGAAAACCGGATGGTGGAACCAAAGCATTCCGCCTCCACCGACAGATCCATCAGACTGACCGATGCGGCGGCGTCCAGCCGCTGCGCCACCAGCTGCATCCCCTTTGCCTGGGCATCGCTGCTGGAAATCAGTTCGCGTACGCTGATGTCCATAAGCTGAATGGCGGGAAAGGAAATGATGGGCAGCGCCTTTTTCACCGGCGCCAGGCGCAGCTGCTCCAGCCAGGCTTTTCCATATGTTTTCATTGTACAGCACTCCTTCGCTCCTGTTTGGTATCTCCATTGTAGCAGGAGAAGGGACGCCGTGTATTGAAAACCGTTTTTCCATTTGGGAATTTATTTGGTTTTTTGCATATCAGCGGATCCGCTGCAGCACCTTGGTGATTTCCCCGACATACAGGCGATGGAAGTCGCCGTCCTTATAATTGCCCATCAGAGACGGATCGAGAAAATGGGCGGGATCCAAATCCTGCGTATACAGCTTGCGGCATATGAGGGTGAGCTCCGCCTGCTCAAAGTACGGGGCGGGCGCATCAAAAACCGGGGTCAGCCCCGCCTCTTTCACCTTATCGATATCGCGCCCCGATTTGGAGCCGCAGAGCTGCAGCGCGCGGCGCTGGTTCATGCCGAGAAAGGACAGGGAATAATATTTTTCCTGTTCGAGAAATTCAAAGGTGTAGCGGGAGGGGCGCACAAAGGCAAAGCTGACGCTCGCATTCCACAGCACGCCAAGGCCGCCCCAACTCGCGGTCATGGTGTTGAATTTTTCCGGCTTGCCCGCCGTTATCAGCATCCATTCCTTGCCGATGCGGTCAAACACGTTTCCCTGTATTTCGCTTGGATCGATTTCAATGAATTTGGCCATACAGTTCCCTCCTAATCATAATGAGTGCTTACAGTATAGCATATTCCATGTGTCGGATGATGAATTTTATTGGAATTTTTCAGAAAAAAGGGAGCTGCAGCAGCAGATCCTTGCCGCAGCAGCTCCTTTGTGGTTTTATTTCACCGGCCGGCAGTGCCAGACGCGATCGGAGTAATCCTGTATGGAACGGTCAGCAGCGAATACGCCGCTTGCCGCCGTGTTGAGCATCGCCATGCGCGTCCAGTTGCCGTGGTTCTGATAGGCCTGCGCCGTAAAGGCTTGGGCCCGGGCATAATCCTCGAAATCCGCCAGCACCATATACGGATCTTTGCTCGTCAGCGAAGCGGCGATTTCGCTGTAGCTGTGCCCGCCGAAACCGGCATACATCGCGTCAATTGCCCGGTGAATGTGGGGATTGGAATTGTACAGTGCCTGCGGGTTGTAGCCCTGCTTCTTCAGGGCGTCCGCTTCCGCGGCAGACATGCCGAAAATAAAGATGTTGTCTGCACCCACCGCTTCGTAAATTTCCACATTGGCGCCGTCCATCGTGCCGAGGGTGACGGCCCCGTTCATCATCAGCTTCATATTGCCCGTGCCGCTCGCTTCGGTGCCGGCGAGCGAAATCTGCTCGCTGATGTCGGCGGCGGGCATGAGCAGCTCGGCCAGGGTTACGCGGTAGTCTTCAAGATAGACCACCTTCAGCTTATCCCGCACGGCGGGATCCGCGTCGATTTCCTTGGCAAGATTGCAGATGAAACGGATAATTTCCTTGGCCAAGTAGTAGCCGGGAGCGGATTTCGCCCCGAAAAGATAGGTGCGCGGCACAAAATCCATCTGGGGATTCTCTTTAAGCTGCAGATAGGTGTGCAGGATATGCAGGGCGTTGAGGTGCTGCCGTTTGTATTCGTGCAGCCGCTTGACCTGCACGTCGAAGATGGAATCCGGATCGAGAATCACGCCGGAGGTCTTACGCACGTAATCGGCGAGGCGCACCTTGTTTTCCCGCTTGATGGCGGCAAACTCCTGCAGAGAGGCGGCGTCGTCCGCATAGGGACGCAGCTTTTCCAGCTGTGCCGCATCAAGCACGAACCCGTCCCCGATCCGCTCGGTGATGAAGCGGGAAAGCGCGGGATTGGCCTGGCACAGCCAGCGGCGGTGCGCAATGCCGTTGGTCACGTTGGTGAATTTCTCCGGCATCACGGAATACGCATCGGGAAAAACGGAATGCTTGACGATTTCGCTGTGCAGCCGGGACACGCCGTTGACCGAATGGCAGGCGGCAACGCACAGGTTGGCCATTTTGATAAGGCCATAGCTGATGATGGCCATGCGGCCCACCTTTTCCGTGTCGCCGCCGGTGGCTTCCATCATCCGGGCGCTGAAGCGGTTGTTGATTTCACACACGATTTGGTAAATGCGGGGCAGCCGCTGGCGGAACAGATCCTCCGGCCAGCATTCGAGCGCCTCCGCCATGACGGTGTGGTTGGTGTAGGCGACGGTGCGGGTGACGATATCCCATGCCGCATCCCAGGAGTAACCGCATTCGTCCAGCATGATGCGCATAAGCTCCGGAATGGCAAGGGTGGGATGGGTGTCGTTGATATGAATGGCGGCGTTATCCGGCAGGCTGTCGAGCGAGCCAAACTGTTCCAGATGACGGCGCACGATATCCTGTACCGAAGCCGACACAAGGAAATACTGCTGCGACAGACGCAGCGACTTGCCCTCCCGGTGGTTATCGGCCGGATAGAGGACCTGGGTGATGACCTCGGCCATCGCCTTCTGCTCCATGGCGCGCATATACTCGCCCTGATTGAACAGCGACATGTTCATGCCCGGCGCGGTGGAACGCCACAGGCGCAGGGTGGAGACCGCTTTGCCGTCTTTGCCGGGCACCATCATGTCATAGGGCTGGGCAATGACGATATTGGCATTTTCGTGTACCACGTGGTGGAAGCCGTTGTCGTCCCACCATTCGCGGATATTGCCGTCGAAGCGCACCTCCTTGGCCAGCTCCGGCCGGGGAAGCAGCCAGCTTTCGCCGCCCGGCAGCCAGAAATCGGGCAGCTCGGTCTGCCAGCCGTCCACCAGCTTCTGGCGGAAGATGCCGTACTCATACAGCAGGGAATACCCCACCGCCGGGATGGAGGCGGTGGCGAGTCCGTCGAGGAAACAGGCGGCCAGACGGCCGAGGCCGCCGTTGCCGAGCCCGGCGTCGGGTTCCAGCTCGAAAAGGGAATCCAGCTTGACATGAAATCCGTCAAGCACCGTACGCGCCTGCTCGGTCAGATTCAGGTTATACAGGGTGTTTTTCAACGATCGCCCCATCAGAAATTCCATGCACAGATAATACACCTGCTTGGACTGCTGCTCATGCGCCCTGCCGATAAAATCGACGCGGCGCTCGCGCGTCAAATCCCGCAGCACGAGAACCAGCGCGTTATAAAAATTTTCGTTTGTCGCGTTTTCCGGCTGCACCGAAAAATTGTGCAGCAGCTTAGTGGTGAGCAATGCTTTGAGATCAATGCTGTCAGATTTATCGTTTTTCGCCGTTTTTCTGGCACCGATTTTTTCAGCCATCCGATTGTTTCATTCCTTTCAAAAACGAAGATTTTTTCGTTGTCTGCTTCATTATATAGTATATGTGAGAATTTTGCAATAGTTCGATTATAATATCCAAATAAGGGCCATGAATCAGACGAAATACAAGAAAAATATAGCTTTATGCACAAAAATAAGACGAATATTCGCTATAAGGAAACGCCGCGGCTCTTGGTTGAAAAGCGCGGCGTTTTTTCAGCGGGAGGAAGGTATCGGACGCGCCAGGCGAAAGGTCTCGGCAAGAGAGCGCCATTTGTCCACGGCGCAGACGACAAACGTTTCGCGGCAGCGGGGAAGACGCCGGATGGTCAGCGGCCACATGTGGTTTTCGATAATATCCTCTTCCCGGGGATTGAGAGAGAAATGGCGCCGGGCGTTGCGAAGAGCGGTGGTGGGATGGGTAAAGCCGTGCAGGCCGTATTGGCGCCCTGCCTTGTGCCAGTCATACAGGAAAAAATCGTGCAGCAGCGCGCCGCGGATGAGGCTGCGGCCGTCCACGCGCAGGTGCAGCCGCCGGCACAGCCAGTAGCTGTAGTACGCGACGGCAAGGCTGTGCTCAAGGCAGGATACCCGTCCGTGCTGAACAAAGCCGCGCATGGACTGCACCGCTTCGCTGGATAAAATTTCCTTCGCACAGGTATCGAAATAGTCCCGTTCTTCTTGGGTCAGACGCATAGGCCGCCTCCTTTTTGGTTCAAAACTCTATATCTACCTGTATTGTATACGCTGGCAGAATAAAATACAAGGGAAGCGGCCGTATTTTAACCAAAGATTAAGAAGAAACGTCTCTTGTCCTAGCTTGTTATGCATTGTGGGCCGTCGGTCCGGCGGACGTTAATGGAGTTCAACCGCGAACGGCATCGAAAAGACTGCCGGCTTTTCAGAAAATTCTCACCATAAGGCGTTATCGCACATAAAAAGAAACAGTCCGTCCGTCAGGACGAACTGTTTCTTTGGTGGACGTTAACGGACTTGAACCGCTGACCCTTCGCACGTCAAGCGAATGCTCTACCAGCTGAGCTAAACGTCCTTGTTTTTTCTCTCAGGATTTGCGACGGATGCCATTATATACAATATTGCAGGTCTTGTCAAGGGGGAGATCGCAATTTTCTCTTGCGAAATAGGTGCTTTTTTTAACAGGAAGGAGACAGAACGGAGGTTTCTTCGACACTTTCCGGCAAAAACGCCAAACTTTGCAGGAGGAGGAAAATTAACTTGCAAAACAGGCGCGCGTATATTAGAATAATGAGAGGTTTGAAATGAGAAATGCAAGTTTGAGAGGAGTCTGTAGTCGTGGAATCCATATGCACGATGACACGGGAGCAGCTGGAGAAACACGCGGAACAGCTGCAGAAAAGCTATGAGAGCTATAAGGCCCGCCATTTAAAGCTGGACATGTCGCGCGGTAAGCCCGGGCCGGAACAGCTGGATTTGACAATGGATATGCTGGAATGCGTGAATGCCCGGGAAGGCTATAAAACGGCGGCGGGCGTGGACACGCGCAACTATGGCCTGCTTGACGGTATCCCGGAGATGAAGGCGCTGTTCGGCGGCGTGCTGGAAATGGAACCCGATAATGTGATCATCGGCGGCAATTCCAGCCTCAATATGATGTTTGATTACATCGCCTGTGCCTTTGCCAAGGGCGTGTGCGGCGGTAAGCCCTGGGGCACACAGGGCGCGGTGAAATTCCTATGTCCGGCGCCCGGCTATGACCGGCATTTTGCTGTGACCGAGTTTTTCGGGTTTGAGCTGATTCCGGTGGAAATGACCGTGGCCGGCCCCGATATGGACGCGGTGGAACGCCTTGTCGCCGATCCGCTTGTCAAGGGCATCTGGTGCGTGCCCAAATATTCCAACCCGGACGGCATCACCTATTCGGATGAGACGGTGCGCCGGCTGGCGGCCCTGCGCCCGGCGGCAGAAGACTTCCGCATTATGTGGGACAACGCCTACTGCCTGCATCACCTGTTCGGCGAGGGCGACACGCTGCTGAACCTTTACGAAGAAGCCAAAGCCTGCGGCAACGAGGATATCGTCGTGATGTTTGCCTCCACCTCCAAGATTAGCTTCCCCGGTGCGGGAGTGGCGGCCATGGCGGCCAGCCCCCGCAATATTGCCGATGTGAAAAAGCGCATGAGCATGCAGACCATAGGACATGATAAAATCAATATGCTGCGCCATGCGCGGTATTTCAAAGATCTGGACGGGCTCAAGGCACACATGGAGCTCCATGCCGCCATTTTGCGGCCCAAGTTCCAGGTGGTGCTGGATACGCTGGAAAAACAGCTCGGCGGCACGGGGATCGCCCAGTGGCACACGCCCAGGGGCGGCTATTTCGTCAGCGTCAACGTGATGGAAGGCTGCGCCAAGGAGACGGTGCGTCTGCTGGGAGAAGCGGGGGTGGTGATGACCCCTGCCGGCGCCAGCTATCCTTACGGCCGGGATCCGCACGATTCCAATATCCGCATCGCCCCGACCTTCCCGCCGCTGGAGGAGCTGCAGACGGCGATGGATCTGTTCTGTATCTGCGCGCAGATGGCCGCGGTCCGCAAACGGCTGTCCGCTTAATCGCCCGCACACCCCCCGGTCAACGGCCGGGGGTGTGTTGTATACGGCAATTGACAAGGGATGCTTTTGCGGGTAAAATAGAAGAAAACGTCGAAATCAGACGAAAAGGGGCGGCAGATTATGACCGTTGGGTTTATTGGCGCAGGCAATATGGCGGGGGCCATCATCCGCGGGATGGCGGGCAGCGGCTTCCGCGGGGAAAATATATGGGTATACGACACAGACGAGACCAAGCTGACCGCTTTGTATGCGGACTGCGGTGTGACCATCTGCCCGTCCGCCGACTCGACGGCCTCCGGCGTGGATGCGCTCGTGCTTGCGGTCAAGCCGCAGGTGCTGCCGGCGGTTCTGCCCATGCTGGCGGGAACCCTGCACCGCTGCCGGCCGCTGGTCATATCCATTGCGGCGGGCAAGGATTTGGCTTCGCTGGAAGAGATGGCGGGGGAGGGGCTGCCGCTGGTGCGGGTGATGCCCAATATCAACGCCAAGGTCAATGAGTCGATCAGCGCTTTTTGCGGCAATCGTCTGGTGGACGATACACACAAAGGCATGGTGCGTCGGATCTTCGAGGCGGTCGGCGAGGTCATTGAACTGGAAGAACGGCTGTTTTCGGCCTTCTCCGTAATCGCAAGCTGCTCGCCTGCTTATACCTTATTATATGTGGACGCGCTCGCACAGGCGGGCGTCAAATTCGGTATCCCGAAGCCGCTGGCGATAAAAATTGCCAGCCAGGCGGTGCTGGGGACGACGCGTCTGCTGCAGGAAACGGGCGAGCATCCGCGCGCGCTTGCCGATCAGGTATGTTCTCCGGCCGGAACCACCATCGCGGGGGTTTGTTCCCTACAGGCGGATGGCTTTGAAGCGGCCGTCATCGCGGCGGCGCAGGCCAGCCTGGATCGGGATAACCAGCTCTGACCATTGACAGACGCGCTGTTCCGTGGGATAATAAAAGTCTATAGTATGCCAATCCGGCCCGCCGGGGCTTTGTGCAGGGAGAAACGACATGCGAGTGATAACAGGAAGCGCCCGGGGCTGCCGTCTGGAAACGCTGGCCGGACAGGAAACGCGTCCTACGGCCGAGCGAGTGAAGGAAGGCCTGTTCAGTGCCATACAATTTGACATTGAAGGCAGGCGAGCATTGGATCTTTTCGCCGGCTCCGGCCAGCTTGGCGTTGAAGCACTCAGCCGCGGAGCGGCCAGTTGCGTTTTTGTGGACTGCAATCCGGAGGCGGTGGCCGTCATCCGCCGCAATCTGCAGACGGCGCATCTGGCGGCACAGGCGCGGGTGGTGGCGGTTGACGCGCTCTCCTTCTTATCCCGTCCGGGAGAGCGGTTTGATCTGGCTTTTCTCGATCCACCGTATGGGGCGGAGCTGCTGACGGCCGCCCTGGAAGGGCTGGTACCCCATATGCAGCCGGGCGGCGTCATACTCTGTGAGGGTGACGAGGGGCAAATGCCTCCCGAAACGGTGGGGGCGTTCCGGCGTATGCGGGAATACCGCTACGGCCGGGTGCGTGTCTGGCTGTACCGCTGGACGCAGACGGATAATTTGGACGGAAGGGGCGAATCCCCATGAGGATTGCCATTTGCCCGGGCAGCTTTGATCCGGTGACGTACGGACACCTGGATATTATACGGCGGGCGGCCCAGCTGTTCGATCGGGTGATCGTGGTGGTGATGACCAATTCCGCCAAGCAGCCGGCCTTCACCAAGGAGGAACGCATGGATTTTCTCCGCCGGGCCACCGGCGGACTGCCCAACGTGGTGGTGGACAGCTACGGCGGTCTGCTCGCCGAATATGCGCGGCAGCACAAGGCGGATGTCATCGTCAAGGGCCTGCGCGCGATGTCCGATTTTGAATATGAATTCCAGATGGCGCTCACCAACCGCAAGCTTTATCCGGAGGCGGAGACGGTGTTTCTGACCACCACGGCGGAGCATATGTATTTATCCTCCAGCCTGGTCAAGCAGGTGGCCGGTTTTGGCGGCGATATTACCGGATTCGTTCCGGCGTGCATCATGCCGGATATTTTGAAGAAGATTGGAAAGGAAGAGGAAGCATGACGGTGGACGAATTGCTCGAACAGATCGACGATATGATTGACAAGGCCTTCAGCATGCCGCTGACGGGCAAGTGCCTGGTCGAACCGGATCGGCTGCGCGATATCATTGACGACATCCGGGCCAATATGCCTTCCGAAATCCGGCAGGCCCGCGCCATCGTCGCCGATCGGGCCGATATTGTGTCCACCGCCAAAAGGGAAGCGGAGGACATTGTGCGCAAAGCGGAAGAGCGGGCGCGCGCCCTTGTCTCCCATGAGGAGGTCGTGCGGCAGGCGCAGGCCAAGGCGAAGGAAATTCTTGGCCAGGCGCAGCTCAAGGCGCGCGAGATGCGGCGCGGTGCGCAGGATTTCTCCGAGGATGTCCTTAAGCGCACGGAGGAAACCCTGGGCCGCAGTTTGACCGAGGTGCGGCAGGCGCGCCAGATTCTGCGCAATCCGCCCGCCCGCAAAGCGGAGACGGAGGAAGAAACGGACGACTGATCCGAACAATACCCAGGCCAACGGAGAGCCGGTGCAGCATGCACCGGCTCTTTTGGCGTTTGTTCGCGAAAAAGGGGGCATTCGCTTTCGAACGGGGGAAATGCTGCGAAGCAGGAAATATTTACAAGCTTTTTGACACAAAATGCTCACGGAAAAAATCGCTATGCCTCTTGCAATTTACGTAAAAATCCCGTATAATAGGTCTCAAGTGGTGAAAAGTAGCGTCAAGTGGTGCGGAGTGGTGGATTTCAACACTTTCCACTGAGTTTTCCACCGTTTCCCCCCCTGCACCCCGCCTCTTTCGCCCGTAATCCCCCCCACCGGGTTTCCGCCATCCCCTGCGGAAACCCGGAACCTTGATTTTTCTGACGAGGTATCGCACATGCTCTATGGCCGTTACCAACACAATATCGACGCGAAGGGGCGCATCTTTGTGCCGGCTAAGCTGAGAGAAAAGCTGGGCGAAACATTTATCGCCGCGGCGGTCATGGACCATTGTGTGAGCCTCTATTCCATGGAGGAGTGGGACAAGCTCATTGAGGGCTTGTCCAACACGCCGATGACCCAGGCACGCAAGCTGCTGCGGTATATTTCCACCAACGCGGCGGACGTGCAGGTGGATGCGCAGGGACGTATTCTGCTCCCTAAGCATCTGCTGGCCTATGCCTCTCTTGAAAAGGAAGCGCTGGTTGTCGGCGCGGGCAAACGCGCCGAGATCTGGAACCCGGTTCTCTATGAAGAGGATGTGGGCGAGATGACCTCCGAAGCGGTGGAGGCGGAATTCATGAAGCTCGGCTTCTGACGCCGGGTACAGCGACGCAGGTGAAAGGCGGGATACAGATGGACGGCGAAGCCGCACGGCAGTATCATCAGCCGGTCCTGCTGCGGCAGACGCTGGAAGCGCTGGACATCCGCCCGCAGGGCGTGTATCTGGACGGCACGGCGGGCGGAGGCGGACATGCCTTTGCCATCGCTTCGCGGCTGACCACCGGCCGGCTCATCGCTCTCGACCAGGATCCTGACGCGGTGGCGGAAGCCTCTGCCCGCCTGGCGGGCCTCCCGGCGACGGTGGTGCAGACCAATTTCACACACATGGGCGAGGTGCTCGCCGATCTGGGCATTGACGGTGTGGACGGCATTTTGCTGGACATCGGGGTCTCCTCTCATCAGCTGGATGAAGCATCGCGAGGCTTTTCCTATCATATGGAAGCGCCGCTCGACATGCGCATGAGCCAGAGCGGTCCCACCGCCGCCGATTTGGTGGCGGCGCTGCCCGAGCAGCAGCTGGCCGATATCCTGTTCCGATACGGCGAGGAAAAGTATGCGCGGCCCATCGCCCGCGCCATTGTCCGCCGGCGGGAGGAAGAGCCGATTCTCACCACCACGCAGCTGGCGGATATCATCCGCGACGCCGTGCCCGCCGCATATCGGCGGGACGGCCACCCGGCGCGTAAAAGCTTTCAGGCGCTGCGCATCGCCGTCAACGGCGAGCTCGACTGCTTGTCCGCGGCGCTGGACACCGCGTTTGACTGCCTGCATGAAGGCGGGCGGCTGGCGGTGATCACCTTTCATTCATTGGAAGACCGCATGGTCAAGCAGCGGTTCGCCGACTGGCGTAAGGGCTGTATCTGTCCGCCCGATTTCCCGGTGTGCGTCTGCGGGCGGACGCCGGCGGCGGAGCTGGTCCTGCGTCACCCGGCGACGGCGGACGAGGAAGAACTGGCCCGGAACCCCCGGAGCCGCAGTGCCAAGCTCCGCTGTGTATGCAAACGGCACGAGCGGGACGGTTAACAGACAGGAATACAAAAGGAGGATGGCAGCATGGCGGCGCACAATCACTCGGAAGCGTATGATTTGGCCCTGTTTGAACCCAAAGAGGCTAAAATCGTCGAACTCAAACCCAACAAGAAGATGCAGAAGGCTGAGCGCCGCCGCACACGTGCCCAGAAGGTGCTCAACACCATGGCGGTACTGGCCGTGTCGGGTGTCATCGTCGGTGTGGTCAGCATGATGGTTACCAGCCGGGTGCAGCTGACCGAAATGAACCGCGAGCTGAACCAGTATCAGCAGCAGCTCAGCGAGCTGAAAAGCGAGGAGACCCGCCTGGAAGCGGAGCTGGCGCGGCAGCTGAGCGCACAGAGCGTGGATGAGTATGCCGCCGAGCAGGGCATGACCGCACTGGAGAGCAATCAAATCCATTTTGTGACCAGCGAGGACGAGGAGACCGTGACGCTGCCCGAGGAACCGGCCCACTGGTGGGACAGCATACTGGATGCGGTGACAAAAATTTTCTCCTGAGGGCCGGCTGGCGGCATACCGCCGGGCCGTACGCAATAAGAATGTGTTGAGGGGCGCCGCTCTCGGTGGGGGCGGCGGCTCTGTTTTATGAGGGCAGAAGGAACGGGAACGAGCGGTGTTCGTTCCCGTTCGGCCAAACTGCGAGAGGGTGCAGCGCGGGAATGAAAGCGCATTCATTCCCGCGGCCGTGGTAACTCTCCCGGCCGGAAGTGCAACATACGGGACGTTTTTTGTATGGATTCCCGATACCGTATCGGGGCACGTTGGCTGGGAAAGGGGTTATCCGAATGGCCAGAAAAAACAGGCCGGTGGTTTCGATGCAATCACCCGGCCGGCAAATGTGGCGGCGATCGGTGTGGGTCCTGGTGATCCTCATCGGGTTTTGCTTTTCCGCCGTGGTGGGCAAGCTGGCGATTCTGCAGCTTGTGCAGACGGAGGAATGGCAGGAACGCGCCGTTACGCAGCAGCTCAGCGACAGTGTGGTCACCGCCAAGCGCGGCACCATTTACGATGCCACGGGGCAGGTGCTCGCCACTTCGGCTGAGGTGTGGAAACTTATCATGGCGCCCAAGCATATTGCGAATCTGAACACGAATCGCGATATGCGGGCCTTTATCGCCGATGAATTGTCCGCGATGCTGGGCGTCAACCGGGAAAAGCTGTACGATCAGACGGGCAAAACGTACTCCCAATATGAAGTGGTCAAGTCCAAAATGGAAGCCGCGACCAGGCAGCAGGTGGCGCAGTGGATTCTGGACAACGACCTCATCGGCGTGTTCAGCATCATTCCGGATTACAAGCGCTATTATCCCCTGCAGAATACGCTGTCCAACGTGCTGGGCTTTACCGGTACGGACAACACGGGCCTCGAAGGCCTGGAAGCGGCGTATGACACCACGCTGGCCGGCCAGGCGGGCCGCATCGTGACCGCCAAAAACGGCTGGGGTGACGATTTGCCCACCGATTTGGAATATGCCCAGATCGTGGACGCGCAGGAGGGGAACAGCCTGGTGCTGACCATCGACGCGAATATCCAGACCTTTGCAGAAAAGTATCTGGAAATCGCGGTGAAGGAGACGGGCTGTACCAACCGGGGTGCGGTGATTATCCAGGATGTGAACACGGGCGGGATTCTCGCCATGGCGACCAAGGGCGACTACAATCCCAACGAGCCCTTCACAGTGACCGATCCGACGCTGGCCGCGCAAATTGCGCAGCTCGCGGGGGATGAGAAATCCAGCGCCCTGGCGGCCGCCAGACAGGCGCAGTGGAAAAACAAGCCGCTGGTCGAATGCTATGAACCGGGGTCGGTGTTCAAGGCGTTCACCTCCTGCATGGCCATCGAAACCGGCGTGGCCGATGAACATACCACGGTGCACTGCAACGGCGGCCTGAAGGTCAAGGGCTGGCCCAAGGTGATCAAGTGCCATAAGGCGGGCGGACACGGCACCCTGGATTTCCCCGGGGCGGTGTCCGCGTCCTGCAACCCCTTTTTCATGACGATGGGGCTGCGCATCGGCGGTCATAACTTCTTTAAATACTTCACCGATTTTGGCTTCACCCAGAAAACCGGTATCGACATGCTCGGGGAACAGTCCAATGCCGGGCTGTACCACAGCGAAAAGGTGCTGGCCAACCCCGATTCGGAGGCTTCCCTTGCCACGTCGGCCTTCGGACAGACCTTTAAGGTGACCCCGATGCAGATCATCACCGCCATGTCGGCCGTGGCCAACGGCGGCAAGCTGATGCAGCCCTACGTGGTGCAGAAGATTCTCGCCCCGGACGGCTCGGTGATAAAAGAAGTCGAGCCGGTAGTCAAGAGGCAGGTCATCTCCGCCGATACCTCCCGCCGCGTTTCCGCCATGATGGCGGCCAGTGTGGACGGCGGCGGCGCCAAGAACGCCTATGTGCCCGGTTACCGTGTGGCGGGCAAGACGGGGACGTCGGAAAAGATCGACCAGAAAGAAGAAGGCAAGCTGGGCGACGTGGTCGCGTCCTTTTCCGGCTTTGCGCCGGCCGATGATCCGCAGGTGTCTATCCTCGTGCTGCTCGACGAACCGCAGGTGGGGGTGGGCATGCGCTACGGCGGGACCATTTCCGCCCCGGTGGCGCAGAAGGTGTTTGCCAGTGTGCTGCCGTATCTGGACATTGCGCCGCAGTACAATGAAAAGGAGCTCAAGGAGCTGAACCGCACCACCCCGGCCCTGACGGGCGATACGCTGTCGGTGGCACAGAATAAATTGACCAACAGCAACCTGCGCGTCAAGGTGGTGGGAGAAGGGGATACCGTGCTGCGGCAGATGCCGGAGGAAGGTGCCTCGATCCCCAAAGACGGGCTGGTGGTCGTGTACACCGAGGAGGGCGCCCAGCAAACCCAGGCCAAGGTACCCGACTTCAAAGGGATGACCTTGGCCCAGGCAAACCAGGCGGCCATCGATGCGGGCATCAATATCCAATTCTCCGGCATCGATCTGGAGAGCGGGGAGGCCAAAGCGGGGGAGCAGAGCATTGCCGCCGGCACCGAGGTGCCGATTGGTACCATCGTGTCCCTCACCTTTATCTATACCGACACCATCGAATGACACAGGCGGGCGCAAGGCGTGCCGCGGAATGAGAAAGGAAAGGAATGCCGCATGGCGAAAAACAATGCATCTGCCGGGAAACCGGTCAAAACCACAAAAGCGCCCACCCGCCAGATGTGGCGGCGTTCGGTCATCTGCCTGGTTGTGCTGCTGGGGTTCTGTTTTTCCGGTCTGGCGGGCAAGCTGGCCGTTCTGCAGATTGCCCAGGCGGACGAATGGCAGAAGCGGGCCGTTTCCCAGCAACTGAGCGACAGCGTGGAAACGCCGCAGCGCGGCTCCATTCTCGACGCGAATATGCAGCCGCTCGCCACCTCCGCCAAGGTGTGGAAGCTTGTCCTCTCGCCGCTCGATTTGATGAATCTGGAGATTAAAAAGGATGAGACCACCTACTATACGGTGGAGGAGCTGCGTCATCTGGTATCCGACGGGCTGGCTTCCATGCTGGATCTGGACAGCGAAGACCTGTATCAGACCACGCTGAAAACCAATTCCCAGTATGAAGTGGTCAAAACCAAGATAGAATATGAAAAGAAGGAGGAGCTGCTCGCCTGGATCGAGGAAAACAGTCTGGGCGGTGCGCTGACCCTTATCACCGACTATAAACGGTATTATCCGCTCGGAAACACCCTTTCCAACGTGCTGGGCTTTGTCGGCACCGACAACACCGGCCTGGAGGGGCTCGAGGCCATGTATGACTCGGTGCTCACCGGCAAGGCGGGACGCACCATCACGGCGCGCAACGGTCTGGGTGAGGAAATGCCCACCACCATGGAATATACCAAGGTAGTGGATGCGCAGGACGGGTATGATATTGTTCTGACCATCGATCAATATATCCAGACCTATGCGGAAAAATATCTGGAGGAAGCGGTGGAAAAGGCAGGGGCCACCAACCGCGGCGCCGTCATCATACAGGATGTGAACACGGGTGCTATCCTGGCCATGGCGACCAAGGGTGACTACGACCCCAACGAGCCTTTTGTCATCAGCGATCCCACCACCGCCACCCAGATTGCCGAACTGGCGGGAGACGAACAGTCGGCCGCCCTGACTGCCGCCCGGCAGAAGCAATGGCAGAACAAGCCCATCGTGGATTGTTACGAGCCGGGTTCGGTTTTTAAGGTTTTTACCTCCTGCATGGCCTTCGAGGAGGGGGTATGCGACGAGAGCACGACCTTCACCTGTGAGGGAAGTATCCGGGTTAAAGGCTGGGACTACCCCATTTCCTGCCACGTGCGGGGCCGGCACGGAACGCTCGATTTTCCCCATGCTGTTTACAACAGCTGCAACCCTTTCTTCGTGCAGGTGGGCCTGAAGCTCGGCGGACATAATTTCTTCAAGTATTTCACCGGCTTTGGCTTCACGCAGAAAACGGGCATCGATATGATCGGCGAACAGTCCAACGCCGGCCTGTATTACGGCGAGGATATGCTCTCCAATGAAAATTCCCAGTCCTATCTCGCCACTGCCGCGTTCGGCCAGACCTTTAAGGTGACCCCCATCCAGATGATTACCGCCATGTCGGCCGTGGCCAACGGCGGCAAGCTGATGCAGCCTTACGTGGTGCAGAAGATTCTGGACAGCGACGGCAACGTGGTGGAGACGGTGGAGCCCACCGTCAAGCGGCAGGTGATTTCGGAAGAGACGGCCAAGCGGGTCAGCGCCATGCTGGATACGGCGGTCAACACCGGTTCCAAAAACGCCTACGTCGCCGGCTACCGTGTGGCGGGCAAAACGGGCACCTCCGAAAAGCGGGACCAGGTGGTGGAAGAGGGCCAGCTGCGCAACGTCATCGGTTCCTTTGCCGGTTTCGCCCCGGTGGACGACCCGCAGATCGCCATCCTGCTGCTCATCGACGAGCCGCAGGGAGCGGAAATGAGCCGTTTCGGCAGTTCGGTCGCCGCGCCCTATGCCCAGAAGATATTGGCCGATGTTCTGCCGTATCTCGGCATTGAACCCAAATATACCGAACAGGAAATCGCCGCCATGAACCGCACCACCCCTAAAGTGGAAGGCAGCGAGGTGGTCGCCGCCCAGGCGAAGCTCACCAACGCGGGCTTTTCCAGCCAGGTGCTCGGCAGCGGCACCACCGTTATCAAGCAGGTGCCGGAGGCGGGCAAACCCATTCCCAAGGAGGGCAAGGTGACCCTCTATACCGACGACAGCGTGCTGTCCAAAACGGTGCAGGTGCCGGATTTCTCGGGCAAGAGCCTCGTACAGTCCAAGCAGGCGGCCGAGTCGCTTGGCCTCAATCTGCAGCTGTCAGGCAACGGCCTGGATTCGGGTGAGGCGAAGGCTTCCAGCCAGAGCATTGACGCCGGCACCTCCGTACCACCCGGCACGGTGATCGATGTGACCTTTATTGTACCGGATACGATCGGGTAATCCGGATACGGCGCCGCGCCATTGTCAACGCCAAATGACCGGCTTCTGGATTGGCGCGCGCCGCCCGCCAAGTATGACGGGCGATTCTTCCGCAGGAAAGGAGTGTTTCAGGACATGAAGCTGTCTGCATTGTTCCAGGGCACCGGTGTGACCGGGCCGGAAATGGAGATTGCCGGGATCACCTGCGATTCCCGCCGGGTGGAACCGGGATGGGCTTTTGTCTGTATGGAGGGCGCGGCAGCGGACGGCCACCGCTTTGCGGATAAAGCGGTACAGGCGGGGGCCGTGCTGCTGGTGACCCAGCGGGAACTGGATCTGCCGGGCGTTTGCCAGATCTGCGTACCGAATACCCGGCGCCTCTGGGCGCTTATGTGCGCCAACTGGTTTGGCCGCCCGGCGGAAAAGCTCCATCTGGTCGGCGTGACCGGCACCAACGGCAAAACCACCACCACCTGTATGCTCAAGACGATTCTGGAGGCCTGCGGCCATAAGGTGGGCCTCGTCGGAACCATTCAGAACATGATCGGCGACCGGGTTCTGCCCGCGAGCCATACCACGCCGGATCCCTATGATCTGCAGAGCATGCTCGCCATCATGGCGGCGGAGGGCTGCACCTACGCGGTCATGGAGGTGTCCTCCCACGCACTGGATCAGGATCGGGTGGAGGGCTGCACCTTCGACGTGGGGGTCTTTACCAATCTGACCCAGGACCACCTGGATTATCACAAGACAATGGAAAACTATTTGGCCGCCAAAAAACGGCTGTTTTCGCTTTGCCGCCACGGTATTATCAATGCGGACGATCCGTGGGCTGACCGGGTGACGGAAGGGCTGCCCTGCCCGTTCGATACCTATTCGGTGAAGGATGATGCGGCGGATTACACCGCCCGGGAAATCCGGCAGCGGCCCGACGGCGTGGAATTTCAGCTGGTCGGCATCGGCGTCATCGGCCGGGTAAAGCTCGGCATTCCGGGGTTGTTTTCGGTGTACAACGCCATGGCGGCGGCGGTCTGTGCCCTGCGCCTGGGCCTGCCCTTCGAGCAGGTGACACAGGCCCTTTCCACCGTCAAGGGGGTCAAGGGCCGCGCAGAAATTGTGCCCACCGGCCGGGACTTTACGGTGGTCATCGATTATGCCCACACGCCGGACGGCCTTGCCAACATCTGTTCGACCATGAAGGCGTGCACGGCCGGCCGGCTGGTAACCCTGTTCGGCTGCGGCGGGGACCGCGACCGGGGGAAACGCCCCCAGATGGGCCGGATTGCCGCGCAGTGGTCGGATTTTCTGGTGATTACCTCCGACAACCCCCGCACCGAGGAGCCGGCGGCGATTATCGAGGATATTCTGGCGGGCCTGAAGGATTCCGACACCCCCTATGTGGTGGTGGAAAACCGTGTGGAAGCCATCCACTGGGCGATCGCCCATGCGCAGCCGGGCGATATCCTGCTGCTCGCGGGAAAAGGGCACGAAACCTATCAGATACTAAAAACGGGCGTCATTCATTTGGATGAAAGAGAAGTCGTGGCCGAGGCGCTCGCGGCATTGTAAGCGCCACAAACACGGGGAGGACGAGTCAATATGGACGCATCCGGTATGACCTTATTGGCCGGCGCAGCGCTGGCGGGGTTCCTGATCGCGGCGCTGCTGGGGCGGGGGATGATCCCGCTGCTACACCGGCTGAAATTCGGACAGACCATCCGCGAGGAGGGGCCCGCGTGGCACCGTGCCAAGCAGGGAACCCCCACCATGGGCGGTCTGCTCTTTATCATTGGCTCGATCGCGGCGCTGGTGCTGGCTTTGATCGTCAACCAGCTGTTCCTGCCCGTGAAAATACTGGCCGGTACCCCGCTGACCCTCACCAAGCTGTTTGGCGGCGTCATTCTGGCGCTGTGCTGCGGCGCTATCGGGTATGCCGACGATTATATCAAGGTGGTCAAAAAGCGCAATCTCGGCCTCACCGCCTCGCAGAAGCTGTTTGCCCAGCTTCTCGTGGCGGCCGGCTACGCCATATCGCTGTATCTCGCGGGCGGCTCCACCTTTTATCTGCCCTTTTTCGGCCTGGTGGACTGGGGCCTGTGGTTTATCCCCTTCTGCATCTTTGTGGTGGTGGCGATGACCAACGCGACCAACCTGACCGACGGCATCGACGGCCTGTGCGCCACGGTGAGCTTTGTGGCGACCCTCTTTTTCCTGGTAATGGCGGGGGGGACCGATTATCTGGGGCAGAGCCTGCTCGCGGCCTCGTTTGCGGGGGCGCTCGCCGGGTTCCTCGTTTGGAATCTGCACCCGGCCAGGGTGTTTATGGGGGATACCGGTTCGCTGTTCATCGGCGGCATGCTGTGCGCGCTGGCCTTTGGAATCAACCAGCCCTTCCTGCTGGTGCCGGTGGGCATCGTGTATATTGCGGAGAACCTGTCGGTGCTGCTGCAGGTCGGGTATTTCAAGCTGACCCACGGCAAGCGACTGTTCAAGATGGCGCCGCTGCATCATCATTTTGAGATGTGCGGGTGGAGTGAAGCGAAGATCGTCACGGTGTTTTCACTGGTGACGGCATGCGGCTGCCTGCTGGCCGCGCTGCTGGTAGTTTATGCCTGAGGGTTGCATAAAACCCGTGTTTTCCCGTATACTGAATAGAGAATCCCAAACGCGTCCATGAAAGGAGGCATCAGGATGGCAGCCGCACAGCCCGTCCCGCAGAACGCCAAAAAGAAAAAGCGCAAGTTCTTTTCCGTCGCCAACGGCTTTGACATGCCCTTTCTCATCATCCTGATGCTGATCCTGGCCATCGGTCTCGTCTGCATGTATTCCGCCAGCTATGTTTACGCCATTTACTGGTACGACGGTGACAGCTATTATTTCATCAAGCGCCAGCTGGCCTTTGCGGTGCTGGGCGTGGTGGCCATGCTGATGATTTCGACCGTGGACTATCACGTGCTGCACAAATTTGCATGGATATTCTGGATTGTATCCCTTGTGCTGCTGGTCATCGCGTACATTATGCCTTCTTCGACCGGCATCCATCGGTGGATCCGCATTCCCGGCCTCGGGCAGTTCCAGCCGTCCGAGGTGGCGAAATTTGCCTTGATCCTGCTTTTTGCCCACCTCGTCTCGCTCAATCATAAAAAGATGAAAACCTTTACCCGCGGATACCTCCCGTTTATGGCCATCCTCGGGGTGACCTGCGGCCTGGTTTTTATCGAACCCCATCTGTCCGGCACCATGCTGCTGCTGGGTATTGGCCTTGTGCTCATGTACGTGGGCGGCACGCGCCTCGCGTATCTGCTCGGCACGGTCGGCCTGGGCGCCGGGGCGGTGGCCTTTATGATCTTCGGCCTGGGCTATGAAAAGGATCGCATCGACGTGTGGCTCAACCCGCTCGAGATGTTCGTCAAGGACAAGGCGTCCAAGGACATGGCCTGGCAGACGGTGCAGTCGCTGTATGCCATCGGTTCGGGCGGCCTGATGGGGCAGGGGCTGGGCAATTCGCGGCAAAAGCAGCTGTTTCTGCCGGAGCCGCAGAACGACTTTATCTTTTCCATCGTGTGCGAGGAGCTCGGCTTTATCGGGGCGGTGCTCATCATCCTGCTGTTCGGCCTGCTGGTATGGCGCGGCTTTGTCATCGGCATGAAGTCGCCGGATAAATTCGGCTCCATGCTGGCCATCGGCCTGACGGCCCAGATCGGGCTGCAGGTGGCGTTCAACATCGCGGTGGTCACCAACACCATTCCCAACACCGGCATCAGCCTGCCCTTTTTCAGCTACGGCGGTACATCGCTGGTCATGCTGCTGGCCCAGATGGGGGTTGTGCTGTCCATTTCACGGCACATACACGCCGAAAAAACCTAGCATGCGCGGGATGAAACCGAGCTTGCCCATCCAGGATGGGCGATAAACGAGCCGGCGCGCTTTGTTCCGGAGCGCGCCGCAGCATGCTGTCCAAGCAAGGGGGAGCGTCTATGCGCGTTCTGATGACGGGCGGCGGCACCGCGGGGCATATTAATCCCGCGCTGGCCATTGCCGCCAAAATTGAACAGGAGAACCCGGATGCCGAAATCCTGTTTGTGGGGGCAAAGGGACGTATGGAGACCACCCTTGTGCCGCAGGCGGGTTATGCCATCCGAACGGTGGATGTCCGCGGCTTTCAGCGCCGCCTATCGGTGAAAAACGTTGGCCGCAACCTGTCTGCCGCCGTGCATGCGGTGACGGCCGGCCGGGAATCCACCCGCATTCTGCGGGAGTTTCGCCCGGATATTGCCATCGGCACGGGCGGCTATGTCTGCGGCCCGGTGCTGCGCAAGGCGGCACAGATGGGGATCCCCGTGGTGGTGCATGAATCCAACGCCTATCCCGGCATGACGGTCAAGATGCTTGCCAAACACGCCACCGTGCTGCTCGCGGACGAGGCGGCGCGCCGGTATCTGCCGCCGGAAACCAAGGTTGTGGTCACCGGCAACCCCATTCGGGCCGATTTCCTGCGTCTCGACAAGCAGCAGGCGCGGCGGGAGCTGGGGCTGGACGATCGGCCGCTCATCCTCTCCTTTGGGGGCAGCCTCGGCGCCGAACGCATCAACGCCGTCATGGCGGAGGTGCTGCGGCGCAGCCATGAAAAGGGCGGCTATCAGCATATCCACGGCGCCGGGCGGCGCGGGTATGCGTCCCTTTGCGCACAGCTGCAGGAACAGGGCGTGCCGCTGCAGGGCGACGGCATTTGGGTGAGGGAATACATCGACGATATGCCCCGCTGTATGGCGGCGGCGGATCTGGTCATCTCGCGCAGCGGCGCCATGACGCTCAGCGAACTGCCTGCCGCCGGCAAACCCTCCATCCTGATTCCCTCGCCCAATGTGGCGGAAAACCACCAATACCACAACGCCATGGCGCTGGCAAACCGCGGCGCGGCCCGCTGCATCGAGGAAAAGGACTTGACGCCCGATGTGCTGTGGGGTGCCATGACAGACATCGTCGATCACCCCGATGTGCTGCACGATATGGCGGCAAAAGCGCGCGGCGCGGCCATTCTGGATGCGGCCGATCGCATTTATGACGTGATTAAGACGATTCTGGCGAAGCGGTAGCTTGTCTTAACAAACATATAAAATCCGCCCGTTTTCCCGGCTTTGCGGGGAAAAACGAGCGGAATACACGGCCATGGGCACCCATTTTCTCCGTTTGCATAGAATAGCCTATGCAGGAGGCGCGTCAAGGGGGGGATTTTCCCGCCGCACGCTTCCAAGAAACGGAGAGGGTGCGTGATATGGCAAAACTGATTGTGGAAGGCCTACATAAACTGAGCGGGTCGATTCCTATCCATGGCGCAAAAAACAGTGCGCTTCCCGTGCTGGCGGCGACGCTGCTGGCCGACGGGCCGAGTGAAATACACAACTGCCCACGGCTGTCCGATGTGGATGCCTCCGCCGCCATTCTGCGGTGCCTTGGCTGCCGGGTGGATCAGCGGCAGGATGTGGTGACGGTGGATCCGGCCGGCATGA
The DNA here is from genome assembly GCA_902478605.1 of uncultured Oscillospiraceae bacterium. Classification (GTDB taxonomy): domain Bacteria; phylum Bacillota; class Clostridia; order Oscillospirales; family Acutalibacteraceae; genus UMGS856. Next base: position 7,774 of record CABSLQ010000016.1, on the reverse strand, counting down.
GCGGCTGCGAAATACCGGATCCGCTCATGCGGGAGATGCGTTCTTCCATCGTATTTCTCGGCGCCATCATTGCCAAATGCGGCCGGGCGGACATGTCCTTTCCCGGCGGCTGCGAACTGGGGGCGCGCCCCATTGACCTGCATCTGGCGGCGCTGGAAAAGCTCGGCGTCGTTATCGAGGAAGAGGGAGGGCACCTGCATTGCCGTGCAGAAGGCCGCCTGCAGGGAACCGAGATTTCGCTGGCCATGCCAAGCGTGGGCGCTACGGAAAACGTGCTGCTCGCCGCGGCGACGGCACAGGGGACCACCGTGCTGCGCAATGCGGCACGGGAGCCGGAGATCGAGGATCTCTGCCGGTATCTCGTGGGCTGCGGCGCGCATATTCTGACCGGGGCCGACGGGGTGATCACCATTGAAGGGGTGGATAAGCTGCACGGCTGCCAGCACCGGGTGATTCCCGATCGGATCGAAACGGCCACCTACATGGCGGCTGCGGCGGTGACGGGCGGCACGCTGGTGCTTAAGAACGCCGAACCGGGGCATGTCAGCACCGTGTTCCCCTGCTTTGAAGAGGCGGGCTGTGAGGTTTCGATATGGAATAAGGAAATCCTTATCAGCGCGCCCCCGCGGCTGCGCCGTATTTCCACGGTGCGCACCATGCCGTATCCCGGCTTCCCCACCGATGCGCAGGCGCCGCTGATGGCCATGACCTGCGTGGCCGACGGGACGAGCGTTTTTATTGAAAACATATTTGAAAGCCGGTATAAACACGCGGGCGAGCTCATGCGTCTCGGCGCCAAAATCAAGGTGGAAGGCCGCGTGGCGGTGGTAGAGGGCGTGCCGGTCCTATCCGGGGCGCCGGTAAAATGCACCGATTTGCGCGGCGGTGCGGCGCTCGTGGTGGCGGCCCTTGCCGCCGAAGGACGCACCGAGATACACGATCTGCATCATCTTGACCGCGGCTACGAAAACCTTGAAGAAAGCCTGGCGCAGACGGGCGCGGTGATCCGGCGGCAATCCTAGCGTGCCGCCGCGCCCGCTCCAAGCCGGTATCCTGTGTTCCTATAAGAAAGGAATGGTCGTATACATGGCAAAGAATCCTCCACCCAGAAAGCCAACCGGGACCAAAATGCCTTCGCCGCCGCAGCAGAGACAGACGCGGCCGGCCGCGCCTTCGCAGGCGGACGGGGCCAAAGCACCGAAAAAACGGCGTAAAAAACGGCGGGTAAGCCGGTTCGCTATAGCGGTGACCGTTTTTGTCTCCATCGTGGTGATCTGCAGCGCCTTGACGCTCCTTTTGCTGTTTCAGCCGGGGAGTTCCGGCACAGCGGCCGAGCGGCCGGCGGTTTTCGGTGTGCATCAAATCGAAGTGGTGGGGGAAACCCGGTACGCCAAGGAGGACATTATCGCGGCCAGCGGCATCGAAATCGGGCAGAGCATCCTCACGGTAAAAAAGGTCCAGGCACATGATAATATTATGGCGAAGTTCCCGTATTTAGAACGGGTCGACGTGTCCAATTCCTCTTTTGATACGGTGAAAATTGAGGTATGGGAAGTGGATCCCATCGGGGTCATGCAGGCGGGGGATGCCTGGTTCGTTGTTGGCAGCAACAACAAGGCGGTCGAATCGCTGCCCGCGTCGGAAGAGCCGCCGGCGGAATATCTCTGCTTCAAGGGCGCGACGACCGCCGACGGCGCCGTCGGCGGCAAAGCGATGGACGACCGCAGCTTCGGCATTGTAACCACCATGCTCCAGGCGATCGCCGACAGTCAGCTGGAAAACATACGGGCCATCGATATGCGCAACAAATCCAACATCTGCCTGGAATGGAACGGGCAGCTGACCGTGATGCTGGGAACCGAAAACGATCTGGAGAAAAAGGTGGCCGCCTTCGCCAATTTCCTTCCCGACCTGCTGAGCAACAACGGCGGCACCGTATCGGGGCGCTTTGACCTGCGCAACTATATGGAGGACAGCAAAGCCATTTACACGCCCGCCGATATTCTGGCGAGCCAGACGGCCGCGGGGACGACGACTTCCGCGCCGACGGCCGCCGGGTAAAGCAGAGGCGCGTATAGCGGGATCGAATCCATTCGATCCCGCGCATTTTATAAACAGCATAATTTTGGCATGAAGGGGCATACTAATGGCGGTCCCGCTTCAGGCAGATGCGAATGGCATCGCGCATGGAAGGTCATCTGCCCTTATTTTCGGAAAAGGAAGGAAGAATCACCCGCATGCCGCTGCATACGAAATGCCGCCTCCTATGGATCGTGCTGGCCCTTATGACAGTCCTGTCCGGCTGTGTGAACACGGACGATTCCCGTGATTTGGATAATGGACACGAAAACGGAAAACGCTCTGTGAGCTTGTACTTTTAAAGCGCCGTAAGGTTTTACGGCGCCTTTTTTGGGCCAAAATGGCTGCTTTTCCAAGACAAAATTTGGCCGGTTGACGGAGAGGCCTCTTGCTGTTACCATATAAATGGAAGCCCAAGCACATGGGAAAAAGACAAGGAGGCAATCCTCATGATACAAGCTTACAAACGGCGTAAAACGAGCCTGGTGCTGTTGTCCGCGGCGCTGGCGTCTGTTCTCGTCCTTACGGGCTGCGGCCAGGACGGGAACGGCGAGGCGGCATCGTCCCCCTCGCCCTCCTCTTCGGCGAGCAGCACGGCCGCATCGACCGATAGTACCATCGCACCGGTCGATGGCAGTACCGCCGCGCCGACGCCGACACCGTCCGCGCAGGAAACGCAGACGCATGCAGCCGCCCGGGAGGAGGACACCCCGGGCGCGGCCCAAACGGCCACCAAACCGATAACCACACACAGCACCACAGCCAGTACCACGCGCCGGAACACAACCAAGCCCGTGTAAAGCACCACCAAGCAAACGACCCGGGCAACCGTGAAAACCACCGCGCAGCCCACCACAACCACCACCCGCACGTCGAAAGCCACCACGACGAGCCGCCCGGCCGCTTCCGGACTGGCGGCGTACCGGGACGAAGTGCTGCGTCTGGTCAATGCTGAGAGGCAGAAGGCGGGCGTCTCGCCGCTGTCCGCGGACAGCGGGCTTCATCAGGTGGCGCAGCTGCGTGCGGAAGAAACCATTGTGCAGTTTGATCACACCAGGCCGAACGGCGAGAGCTTTTATACGGCGCTGCAGCAGGCGGGGATTTCCTATCGCACGACAGGGGAAAACATTGCGATGGGACAGCGCACCCCGGCCGACGTGATGAACGCCTGGATGAACTCCAGCGGCCACCGGCAGAATATCCTGAACGCAAGCTACGGTAAGCTGGGGGTCGGGTATGTGACCGACGCCAGCGGCCGGGCCTATTGGGTACAGATTTTTACAAACTGATTGCGCGCAAATAAGCGGCCGGGGTTCCGGCCGCTTTTTCCGTATTTTCTATAATATGCCGACGAGGTGGAGCAGCTGCCGGGCGTTGGTGGTGGTGCACCGCCCGGGCCGCAGGATATAGTCAAACAGAATCTCCGTCTGGGTATATCGTTCGGCAAAATGGTAGTTGACGGCGTCGATCTCCGGGTCCTTTTCCAGATCGCACAGTTCAAAGTCATGGGTGGTCACGAGCGTCATGGTCTGCGGTGCGCACAGCCGGCGGATGGTTTCGGTGGCCCCGAGTATGCGGTCGCGGGAGTTGGTTCCCTTGTAGATTTCGTCGATTAACGCGATGAGGGGGCGGCCTTCCCGGCTGGCATCGACGATGGTCTTGATGCGCAGAAGCTCCGCATAAAAGGAGGAGATTCCCTGGCTGACGCTGTCCTCCACCCGCATGGAGGTGAGCAGGCGCATGCGCGCCGTCTGCATGGAGGCGGCCAGCACCGGTCCGCCCGCATACGCCAGCGTCAGATTGACCCCGATGCTGCGCAGAAAGGTGGTTTTCCCCGACATATTGGAGCCGGTAATGATACAGGTATGGTGTTCGAGGTGAAAGGCATTCCCCACTGCCTTGGAAGGGGCGATCAGGGGATGGCGCAGATCCTGAAAGGACAGATAGGGCGACGGCGCTTCCTCCACGGTGGGGAAACAGACGGTGTCCCGCGTGCGGCAGAGCACAGACAGGCTGACGAGCGCTTCGATCTCGCCCAGGGTATCGAACCAGACGGGAACCGCCTGCCGGTGCACGTCCCGCCATTGGCAGAAGGCCTTTACGCAGTGGGCGTCCCACTGCAGCAGGCCGTTGCCCAGCAGAAAAGCGACGAAGTTGTGCCGCGCCCGCGCCGCGTCCGCCAGCCGCCGCAGCGCCCGCAGTCCCTCGGCCGCCCCGCCGCTTTGCCGCAGGGTTTGCTGCCGTGCCTGCAGATAATCGCTTTCAAAGGGCTCCTTTTCTATGAGGGCGATAAGCGCCGCATAGGGTTCGAGCGCCTGCTGAAAGCGGGAAAGCGGGGTGAGAATGCGGCCGGTGGCCGCAAACCGAACCAGCGCGATGGCAAGCTGCAGCACGATGAGACCGACAGCCACCCCGAGGTGTAATTCCGGCGCCACGCCGAGAATGGCCGACAGCAAAAAGAACAGGGTGAGGAAGGGCAGAACCCACATCAGAGGGGTGAAGGCGCGCGGCAGACGGTCTTTCTTTTGAAGGATATCCAAAAAGGCGGCGACAGGTTCCCCTGCTTTGCCGGGCGAGGCCGGCGGCAAAAGACGGCCAAGGCTTTGCAATTCCAGTGCGAAATCCGACCTGTCCGCCAGTTCCGCCACCGCCTTCTGCCGCGCGGGGATTTCCGCCGTCGGGCACCCGTCCCGCAGCAGCGAGGCGAGCCTGTCCCGTCCGCCCGGCGTATGGGCGGCGCATAGAAATTGATACAACGAATCCCGGCCGAACAAATCGAGATCCCGACCGGGCGGGAAGTCCTCCCGCTGATAGGCCTGCCCGGTGCAGGGAAACGCTTTCCATCCGTCGTCCTCCCGCGCCAGATACGCAGCGGCCGCTTCCCTTTTGGCCGTATAATACCGCTGGCGGCGCTCAATGCCGTCGTGCCGGCGCACCAGCAGGATGAAGACAGCCACGCCCGCGATCATCAGCGGAAAGCCCACATAGCCGTTCCAGCGGAGGCCCACAAAGAAAAACACGAGCGTAAACAGCGCCGCGCCGGCGCGCAGCCAGGAGCAGCGGGTAAAGCGCATGGCGAGCCGTTTCAGCTCGGCGTCACACGCGGCGATGCAATCGTTGTAATAAGTGGTGTAGCGCATAGGAAAAGTCCTTTCTTTATGGCACCCATGTCACAGCCGGATCACGGGGCGGCCTTGTCGGCCGAAGCAGGGAGCGGCTGTCCGGCCCGCGCCTGCCTGGGGGAGATGCCGCGGTATTTCTTGTAATTGCGGGTAAAAGAGGACAGGCTCCCAAAGCCGCAGCTGAACGAGATGTCCAGCAGGCTTTTGTCGGTGCAGAACAGCCGCTCGGCCTGGGCGATGCGGTAGCGGTTTAAATACTCGTGAAAGCCGACGCCGGTTGCCAGCTTGAACAGGCGGCAGAAATGTGTCACGCTGAGGTGCGCCGTTTCGGCGGCGGCCTGGAGCGTTAATCCTTCCTGCTGGTAGTGCTCGGACAGAAAGGCGAAGGTTTTGGCGAGCGCCTGTATGCTGTGCTCCGGTGCCGCATGGCTTTCCGCGGTGGATAGCCGGTGAGGCGCTTCCCGATACAGCCATGTCAAAAGCTGCAGCAATCGGCCGGTAACGGCCTGCCGGTATCCCGCCCCGCGGGAGGTTAGCTCCGCATGGATGCCGCACATCAGATCCTGCAGTTCGGGAGAGGCCGTGACGGCTTCCGAAAAAAACAAACGGCCTGAACGCCAATCGAGGCAGAAGGGATCCTTTCCGTCAAAGCTTTGCAGAAGCGCATCCATATCAAATTGCAGGACCAATACCTCGCATTCCGCATCATCGGAATAGGCGCAATAGGCGTGCAACTGATTTTGGCCGATAACCGAAATGGTCCCCGGCATCATGATAAAAAAAGCCCCGTTGATCTGCTGGATACCGTAGCCTTTCAGGTTCAGAATGATTTCGGCTTCTTTATGCCAGTGGGCGTATGTGAAGGAGGTTTCCAGGACGCCCGTGCGAATCAAGCTGCGGACCTTCAAGACCGGGTTGTCCAAAGGCAGCGTTTCCTGTATGCTCTTCATACGGACAGCCTCCTGTATGCAAAATGGTATGTTCTGCTTGACCGCCGCGCTTTTCGGTGATTTTTGCGCGGTAATCTCCGCATATATGGCTTATGCTGTATTATAACACAATACAACCCATCTATAAAGGCGAAAAAATCAACTGCAGGAGGTAGGAGGTAAAGATGAAGGAACTGACCACGCGGGAACGGTTTGTACGAACGCTGACAGGCCAGGACACCGACCGGGTCCCTTTTATGAAGTGCTTCGGCGGCGACAATGCCGTTCTGCCGGCCTGGGAAGCGGCATATCCCGGCATACAGGGGTATATCGATGAGCTTTTGGGCTTTGAAGGCGGGTATCGCGGCTGGAGAATTACGCCTGTGAATTTTGATTTATGCGGGGATATGCAATATACCGTTTTGGAAGAAACGGAGCAGTATATTGTGCGGCGCTATCCCTATGGCCGGACGGAGTACCAGAAAAAACACGGCGATTATCACGTGCATACTCTCGAATATCCGGTCAAAACGAGAGAGGATTGGGACCGGATTAAAACCGTGTATCTGCGCCCGGACGATCCGGCCCGTTTCCCGCGGGACTGGGACAATTATGTGGAGTTATACCGCAACAGGAATTTCCCGCTGCAGCTGACCTGCGGCGGCGTTTATGGCTTTGCCCGCAGAATGATGGGAGATGAGGCGCTTTGCTACGCTTTTTATGATGCGCCCGATCTGGTGCACGATATCATGGACAGCTACATTGACTGCTGCCTGCGCATTTGGGAACGCCTTTGTGCGCGGGTGGAGTTCGATCTGATCGAGAGCTGGGAGGATATGGCGAGCAAAACGGGTTCCATTATCTCCCCGAAAACCTTTCATGAATTCCTGGCGCCGAACTATCGGAAAATACGGGCCTTTGCGGATGCGCACAAAATTCCCATTGTTTTGGTTGACAGCGACGGCAACATCGATGCGCTGGCCGGCCAGATGCATGCCTGCGGAGTGACTGCCATGTATCCTTTTGAAGTCGGTGCGGGCTGCGAGCCGCTGAAGGTATTGCACGAGCTTCCAAATTTCGGCGCTATCGGCTGCCTGGAGAAGAATGCCTGTGCGCTTGGAGAAGCGGCGATCGAAGAACAGATGGAACGGGCCAAAAAGCTGATACAAAACGGGCGTTGTATTCCAGGCCCCGATCATTTCGTGCTCGAAAATGTATCGTTTGCAGGATATAAGCGGTTTATGCAGAGGCTCAGAGAGGTGATACGGACAACCAAGCCAGGGAGCGATCGCACCTTTTAACCTGCGCCAGACGGTTATTGGCGTCGGCGAGTCCGGCGTTCGGATATGGCTTTCCGGCGAGGGCTTTGGGGGAGCTCCCTGCCCTTCGGACAGAAAAGCTTCCCGGCGGCAGAATGAAAACGGCCGCCGGGGCTATCGTTATCGGTCGATAGGAGGATCCGTATTTCGCTGTGGTTGAGGGGCAAACGCCGTTTTCCCGCCGCTTTTGCGAAGCGTTCCGTATAATTCGCCCTTCTGTTCAAAAAATCCGCTGCGTAAAAGGGCCCTGCAAGGAAATCCTTGCAGGGCCCTCAGCTTGTCAAAGAAGGAGGCGTTTTGCTCAGGCGAAGCGCCTTCTTCTTTT
>CABSLQ010000015.1 GCA_902478605.1 uncultured Oscillospiraceae bacterium | reverse complement strand
TTTTACGGCGGGGAACCCTCGCCGGGGGTTCCCCGATGCGACGCATAAGAATTCTACGTTTGTGCATATGGCTATTCGCTAAAAAGTTTTTTGACACTCTGAGAGCCCGGACGCTGTGCGCCCGGGCTCTTTTCCTTATCCTATATGTTGCAGGCGAATACCCCGCAGCTTGTCCAGCAGCTCTTGGTCCGGCGGCGTCGTCAGACAGGCAAGACAGTCTTCCAGCTGATCCATTTGGCGAAAGGAGACGAGCGGTATCACGGTGAAATCCGGCTCCTCCCACAGAAAGGCAAGCACGTATTGCGTAATCGCCTGCGGCGTCGCGCCTTTTTCGCGCAGCAGGGATGCCAGGGCCCGGTTCGTCTCATTGCCGTACATCTCCTGCAGTGATGCGGGCAGTGTGCCGGTATGTACCAGCTTTTGCAGCGCGCCGCCGCCCATCGCCATGTAGGCCATCACCGGCATGCCTGTCCGGCGGTGGAAGGCCCGGGCCGCCCCGTCAAGGGTACACATGCCGCTGCGGGCCAGCGGCGCGCGGTTGACGGCGGGCAGGCTGTACTGTACCTGGTAGACCGAGAAGCCGGCAAATCCCCGCCGCATCGCATAGGCCTGCGCTTCCTCTATGCGGGCCGTCGACCAGTTGGAGCAGCCGTACTGCCGGAGGCGGCCCTGTTGTCGCTGTTCTTCAAGGCAGTCCAAGATTTCCCCAACTGGTACGGTAGGATCGTCGCGGTGCAGCAGGTAAAAATCCACGTAATCGGTCTGCAGATGGGATAGGCTCTGCGCCAAATCCTGCCGGATGGCGGCGGGAGTGACCCGCGAAAGCGCCATGTTGTCCAGCGGCGGATGGCCTCCCTTGGTGACGAGCACAACGCGTTCCCGCGCGCCGCGGCTGCTCAGCCAGCGGCCGACGGTTTTTTCGCTCAGCCCACAGGTACCCGGTTCCCAATCGCCGTATACCCGGGCGGTATCGAGCAGGGTGCGGCCCTGCTCGATAAACCGATCCATCTGCGCGAACGCGTCTTGTTCGGATACCGATGTGCCAAAGTTAGCGGTCCCCAGGCCGAGCGGTAGAATAGCTTTGCCGCCGGGCAGAGAGATGCGCTCCATTCAACTTGCCTCCTTTACGTTCACACCCTTGTCAGGGTGAAGGACACCGCTTCAAAATCACCGAGCACCGGCAGTGCCAGGCCGGCATACATCAGCTCATCCCCGCCGTAAACCGCATCCAGCTCGTCAATACGATACCGGGCATTGGGATCGAGGCCGGTCAGTTTGAGACGCGGCCGGTACGCGTACGCGGTCTGCTGCCGCACATAGACGGCAAAGGCACGGGATTTGTCCGGCAATACGAACATCCAACTGCAATCCCTGCCTTCAAACGGGCTGCGCAGGCGATAAAAATCGCCGACGGATATAAGCGGCTCCAACTCCCGGTATTTTGCCGTCTGCGCCTGGATTTCCTTCCGCTCTTCAGCGGTAAGGGCCAGCGGATTGAGTTCATAACCGAAGGAGGCGCTCATGGCCACCAGCCCGCGTGTGTGCAGCGGGGTGGTGCGGCCCACCTGATGGTTGGGGCAGGCGGAGACGTGAGCGGTCATAGATACCGGGGGATAAACAAAGGAAGTTCCATACTGAATTTTCAGCCGCTCAATGGCGTCGCTGTTGTCGCTGGTCCAGATTTGCGGCGTATAATACAGCATGCCTGCGTCAAACCGCCCGCCCCCGCCCGAACAGCCCTCAAACAGCACTTGCGGGAAGGCTTCGGTCAGATAGGCAAACAACTCGTATAAATGCAGCATATAGCGGTGGAAGATCTCCGGCTGGCGCTCCGGAGGCAGCGCGGCGGAATACGCGTCGGTCATGTGGCGGTTCATGTCCCACTTGACATACGAAATGTGGTTTTCCGACAGGACGGCGCTGATGACCTCCTTGAGATGGGCGAGCACGTCGTCCCGCGACAGATCGAGGACCAGCTGGTGCCGGCCCAGGCAGTAAGGACGGCCTTCCTGCCGGATACACCAGTCGGGATGGGCGCGGTACAGCTCGCTGTCCTCCGAGATCATTTCCGGCTCAAACCAGAGACCGAACTGCATACCGTGGGCTTCGCACCGTTCGATGAGCGGGGTCAGACCGCGGGGTAGCTTACGCCTGTCCACAAACCAGTCGCCCAGCGAAGTGGTGTCGTCATCCCGGTGCCCGAACCACCCGTCGTCGAGCACAAAGGTATCGACGCCGAGGTCGGCACTGCTGTCGATGATGGCGAGCAGCTTTTCTTCGTTAAAGTCGAAATAGGTGCCCTCCCAGTTGTTGATAACGATGGGCCGCGGCTGGCTGCGCCGCGGGGTGTGGCCCAAATGGCGGCGTATGGCGTTATGGAAGTTCTGGGAAAGACGGTTCAGGCCGCCGTCGGTGTAGGTGAGCAGGGCCTGCGGCGTGACAAAGCTCTCTCCCGCTTCGAGCGTCCAGGAAAAGTCGGCCGGATGGATGCCCAGCTGCAGCCGGAGATCGCCGAAGGGAGCGACCTCCACCTGGGCAAGAAAGTTGCCGCTGTAAACCAGAGCGGCACCATAAGCCTCCCCGGCAAATTCGGTCGCAGAGGGGGCGGCCAGAGCGATAAAGGGGTTGTGGTGATGGCTGGAAGCGCCACGGCGGCTCTCCACCGCCTGTATGCCGTGGTGGAGCGGCGTGCGATCCACCAGGCGCTCGCGTGCATGGGAGCCGTACAGGCTGATGCATTCCCAGTCGCCCGCGGGCAGATCCACGCTGGCACTCAGTGCCCGGGTGACACGCAGCGGCTTTTTTGTCGCATTGATTATGCGGGCGTGGCGGGCGATGATATCACAGTCCTCATACACAGCGTAAATCAGCTCCACCTGCAGGCCGGAAAAGGCGTCTTCCAGCGTGATCGTGAGCGTCTCGCCGCCATCCGAGAGACCGGGCAGTCCCTCCGGTTCGCGCGTGCCCGGCGCGATGGTATGGGAACGATAGGTCAGATCCGCCAACCGGCTGCCATTCGGAAAGCAGACGGACAGCGCCGGGACGCGGTAATCGCCGCCGCCGTAGGTCGGGTATTCGAGCGGGATGAGATCCAGGGAGTACCCGTTGTCCCGCGCCCCTGCATGTTCAGGCGAAAAGCCGGAGGGTACACTTTGCCATAGGCGGGTCAGATCGGCGGGATGCATTTTTCGGCCCCAGTACTGGCCTGTGAGATAGCCGGCGTCAAATATACGGAAGCTGTAGCTGGTATTTTGCGTGGAAATAAAAAAGATGCAGGCTTCCTCCAAAAATTCAATGGACATGACAGACACCCCTTCGTGCAGTATGTCCTTAATTTTACCGGGTTGGGGCCTGTTTAGCAAGGGAAATACGTTCAAAAACATGGAATATTGTTCCATAGTGGAGAATCGAAAAATAAGACTTGCAAAAACCGGAAAAACGTAGTAGAATTGATATGCCTTAAAGGCAGCCAATATCCGCCCGTGGCGAAGCTGGATATCGCAGTGGATTCCGATTCCAAAGGCCGGGGGTTCGAATCCCTCCGGGCGGACCATAATAGGGTGACAAAAAAGATCCCTAGCGAAAAAGCCCGATTTCATCGGGCTTTTTCGCATATTTGGGGGAGATTATTTCAAGAGGATTTTATAGATGCCAAAGAGGCAAAATCCTATTGTGATACCATTTGAACCGGCACAAGCGAATACTTGAGCAAAAAAGGCGGATCGTATGGATCCGCCTTTTTTGCTGCCCGAAGGATAGAACTGTCATGCAGGCTCATAACCGCACGTCAGTCAACCCTATGTTTTCCGTGTGCCGTCGTCTTCCCTCTGGGGCATACCGAGCAGGAAGTCGGTGGAGACGCCATAGAGCATGGCCAGCTTCATGAGCGTGGATAACGACGGCTGAGACGCACCCGTTTCATAATAGGCATAGGTGGAACGATCCATGTGCAGCAGGGCGGCCACTTCGCTTTGATGCATCAGATGGTATCCCCGCATACGTCGCAGCCGTTCCGGCAGCTTAAGAGGGAGAGCCTGCTCAATATCTTTCCTGTCCGGCTGATCTTTCATAGCCCGCCCATCCATCCCAATCAGGTGTTTGTAGTAAAACTCTGGTTGGGCGGAAAGTCAAGCCTTTGTTTTGAAAACAGAATATACGCACACGGCAGAGGGAAAGAAAAGCCCCTCTGCTTTTTTTATTATGTGGAAGGAGAAAAGCCAATGACCATCTATCAAAAGGAATTATTGCGAAAACTGCCCCAGCTAGGATGTACCGGAGAGCTTGATAAGGAAAGCGGTGTGCTGCATATCTCTGTGGATGGCCGCCCCATGTGCCTCGCCGGTAAAAAGGCTGAGTTGTACTGGAACCAGGATAAGGCATTCCTGCAGGAATACGAGGCGGCAATGGATGCCCTGCTCCATGCGGCAAAATCCATCCGCGAATATGCAGCCCTCTACGAAGCCGCGCCTCCCCTTGGCGTAGAGAGCCTGCCGGAATACCGCCGACTTACGGAATGCGGCGATGTTGTCCTTGGCGCGATGTACAGCGAACCCCATGGCTTTATGTTCGCCACCTGGCGGCAGGGCAAAGAAAAAACCGATGTCACGCAGGGGGATTACACCCCTGACTACGAATACGCCAAAAAATCCTTTGTTGTCCGTTCCAGATTGACAGACGAGAACCGGCTTTTTACGCCCGAAGAAGCGGAAAACCTGTACCGGTGTATCGCCTATACCCAGGACAACTGTGAAACGCTGACCTGTGAGCAGGAGCAGCAGTTGAAGGCGCTGGCGGAGAAGCTGAGCTATGGGTACCCGCAGCTTGAGGACAGCCTGCCCACCTTTGAACAGGAGGATGTCCCACAGCTCACTATATAACGGATAAGAACGTCAGGAGAAAAAAGAGGAAGAAGATGAAGCCATGGACGAAGACCAGTCTCCCATTATGGGGATGTAGGGCAAAAGTACAGCCCCTGCTTCACAGACAAGACTACTTCTGAGAGCGTTACCCCGCCCCGGCTATTGAAGAAATAGCCGGGGCATTTTGTATTTTACAGCAAAGGAGAGGAAGGCAATGCCCCTGTTTATGGAATCCCCCGGCAACCGGGCGTTTGAGAGGATGATGGCCGCCGTTCCCGGATTTCAGTCAAAAAGGTACGGCAGAAAAGAAGCGTTTCCAGGATCCGTGCCAAAAGTAAAGGAGGGAAGCCCTATGAATTTCCGGGACGGGAAGCACAGGCTCGCTTTTTCAGAAGCTGTCCGCAGGCGGGACACAGGGGACAACGCGCTCATGGCGGCGCTGTACCTGCTGACGGCAGAGCCTGCACTGTGGCAGGCGGCGAAACCCCATGTGGAAAAGAACGCTGTCCGCTTTGATGCGATACGGCTGCAAGACAGCACGGAAAACGCCTATGCCTTGTTCTGCAGTGCCAAAGACCTGTACCTTGGCACAAAGCATCTCTCACTCACAGACCTGGCGGACAAGGACTTGCTCCAGCCTGGGATATTCGCCCTTCTCTACAGGGCGATCGCGATCCGGCGGTTTGGGCTCAAAACGGAAAGGATGTGAGAGCCATGGAAATCCAGCAAAGGATCGAAGCCTTTAACACAGAGAACGCCCCCTTCTATATTGTAGGCCTTGAAAATGGCGTATACAGCCTGTGCCTGCCGCTTGACCTTTTAGGCGATAAATACTCTCCCTACTGCCAGGAAGCGTTTGACGCTTATGCAGTGGAGATCGGCGAACCTGCAAGCAGCCCAAACGGGCTGAAAACCCACGGCAGCGGCTATGAATGGGAGGCGGCGTTCCGTGAGGCTTTTACCGACGATCCCCATATCTCCGAAATACTCTTTGACTGTGAAATGGGCGGCTTCTTCTGTGACAGCAGCGACCTGTCGCTGCTTGAGGGCTTCGGCAGACGCTTCAAAGCCATTTGCGAGGATACTGACCGATTCATTCCAATTGTGTCGGAAGGCATCAAAAATGCAGAAATATTGGTATGCAAAGACATTCATATCCTGCTCCATGCAACGAGGGAAGAGACCATTAAATTCTATGCAGAAAAGATGTCGCTCGATTTTAAGCAAAAGGACAAGCTGAACAGGCTGAGAAAACGCCTAAACCTTAACCCGATCTGAGCAACGACTTACTGGTTGTTGAAGTAGATATGTTTATTGAACTTATATAGAACGATGGAACGCCGGATGAGCGGAAACGCTCATGTCCGGTGTGAAGCGGGGGAAAATCCGGAGATGACTTCAAAGGATTACCTATCGCTATTGCCAAAAATTGAATCCGCCGAGATGATGTTCAGCGCATCCCGATCCCGCCGTTTGCAGATTGTGCCGATCATCCAGTCCTTCTCGCAGCTTGACAAGAACTACGGCAAGGAGGGGGCGGAGATTATCGTGGACAACACGCAGATCACGCTGTTTGGCGGCTTTGCCCCCAACAGCAGCTCGGCGGAGGTTCTCTCCAAAGCCCTTGGCAGCCGGACGGTTATGAGCGGCTCGGTGAGCCGTGGGAAAAATGATCCCTCCCAATCCTTACAGATGATTGAGCGCCCGCTTATGACGCCCGATGAACTGAAATCCATGCCAAAAGGCCAGTTTGTTGTGATGAAAACCGGCGTCCATCCGATGAAGGTCAAGCTGAAGCTATTCTTCAAGTGGGGGATTCGGTTCGATGAAGGACACCCCTACACTGTGCCGGATAACGGGGATCGCGAGGTAGCCTATGCCGAGAAGAAGGAGCTTGTGGACGGTATCGTGCAGAAATACCACCCCGATTGGCTGTTCAAGGAAGAACCGCCCACAGATACCGGAGCCGCAGGCGGTCAAGATCCGGCAGAGAGCCAAAGCCATGTCCCGCAGGGAGCGCCGTCAGGCAAGCCGAAAAAGAAAAATACCGGCGGCGGTATGGCACTGGAGTATCTCCCGCCCAGCCGCAGGGCAAGACCAGGCAGAATACAGCCGCCGGAGGTGAAATCCGATGGGCCGGTTTGATTTTTTATACCGCATGGAGCTGCCGCACCGGGCGCTCTCTGTGTATATCTATCTTTCCGACCGGGCCAACAAAAATGCTGAATGCTGGCCTGCGATTCCAACCATCGCCGCCGATCTCAAGCTGTCCCCGTCTACCGTCCGCCGCGCCCTGCGGGATCTCCGCAAAGCCGGGCTTGTGGAAACCAGGCAGCGGTACCGCGAAAAGGGCGGCAAAAGCAGCCTGCTTTTCACATTGAAAAAGCCTTGACAGGGATAGAAAACACCTGCCGCCAAGAGGGTATTCTACCCTTTCGGCGGCAGGTGCTACCTGTCATCATGGCATGTGTAGGGAACTACCCACCTGAAAATAAATTACAACAGAAAGAAGGGGATGAGATTTGCCGATAGATATTTAAAACGGCCTTTTGGCAAAACGCCCGCTTCATTCGCTGTTTCAGGTAAGATGTAAAAAACACGCAGGAGGAATTCATATGCGAAAACACATTTTGGGAAAAGAACCCATAGAAAAATTCAAAAGCTACCTGGTACAGAATGAAAAGAGCCGCGCGACCATTGAAAAGTATATCCGGGATGTGCGGGCGTTCGCGAAGTTTGTGGGCGGCAACGCTGTGACGAAGGAAACGGTCATCGCCTATAAAGATAAGCTAATTTCCGATAACTACGCGGTTCGCAGTATCAATTCCATGCTGGCGAGCATTAACAGTCTGCTTTCCTTTCTCGGCTGGACGGAATGCAGGGTGAAAACCATCAAGCTTCAGCGGCAGATCTACTGCCCCGAGGAAAAGGAACTGACCAAGGCGGAATATCTGCGGCTGGTGAATACGGCAAAGCACAAAGGCAATGAACGGCTGCATTTCATTATCCAAACTATTTGCGGCGTGGGGATCCGCGTGTCCGAGTTGCCCTTTAAGGCTGTAAAGAAGAGCAAAGCGCTCGTATCTCTCAAGAGGAAAACCTGCTCGGTGTTTATCGTGAAAGACCTGCAAAAAAGATTGCTCCGCTACGCCGCACAGGCAAGCCTGCGAACCGCACCATGAGAAATGAATAGTCTCCGCTACGAGGCGGGAGTACAGCTTCAAGCGCTCCAGCAGAGAAAGAAAACCTATGAAGAGATTTTGAAACGGCAGCTTGACGCACTGAACAGCGATTATGTCATGCTTCAGATGCGATCGAAGGAGTTACGAAAAAACATGCAAGGGCAAATGCAGTTGAACGCTGCATAAAGCAGGTAGAAGACCGCCCCAAAAGAGATGAATGGCTCTCCAAATTTTTTCGCTACAGCCCGTTTCTCTTTGTCCAGATTGGGGCGGATTAAAAAGCCTTGTGCATGGAATACCGCCGTCTTGCCGTTGCTTAACAACAAATCATGCAGTTCCTCGTACACCCCGCCAAAGTACAGGCCGGATGCTCCTGTGTAGTCTCCCTTAAAGCCAGTATTTCCTGTATATTTTCGATATGGCATAGTGACTGGTACAATTTATCCTTTTACTATCGTAAAGCACGGATTCGTATGCCATTTTTCTGTCATTTCTTTCTTATATAGCAGTAGGGCCATAGTTAAAAAAGACATAGGGGCACAACGGCACAGCTATTTATTTCTGGCTGCGGTAGAATCTCTGACGACAAATTCTGCGGGAATAAGTTCACATTTCCCGTGCTCTCCTTCTTCCAGCAGACGGATCGCCTCATCGACGGCTTTTCTCGAAATGGCCCGGATAGGGTTTATAACGGTTGTGAGCGGGATCTTTGAAATACTGGAATAATACAGGTTGTCAAATCCGCAGATACTGATATCTTCCGGAATAGAATAACCGGCCTGTTCAAAGGCTTCAATACAGGCAACAGCCATCTCGTCATTGCAGCAGCAGATAGCATCTGGAATATTGCTGAAGCTTGGATGGGCTCTTGCTAAATTATGTTTAGTGATGAAATAACTAAAGTTTCCCTGCAAAATCAAGGTGTTATCTATCGGCAGAAAATGCTTTTTTAGCGTATCGACATAAGCAAGATATCGTTTTCTATCATCATAGCCATTGTCGCCTTTTATGAAAGCAATGCGCTTATGACCGGTTCGGATAAGATACTCTATCTGCGCGCACATACCTTGATAATTGTCAACAAGAACAGATGAAACCTTGTCGTCCGTTATTTCCCGGTCTAAAAATATCAGCGGGATGCCGCAGTCCTTAAGTGTGCTTATCCATTCGTCGGTGATCTGATAGTGTAATATGATGGCGCTTTCAACTCCTGATGAATACAACAGTGATGTAAGATCTTTACAATTTATTTCATAATCAATAAAAACCCTTAAAGAATTATGGTAGTTTTTATGCGAATATTCTGCCATTTCTTCTGCCATATAATGATAATACGAACTGTAAAAGGTTGCAAGAAATAATCCAATTGAACTTCTTTTCTGAGGGGTTTTCATTTTTTTGCTTAAATGTGCCGTATATCCCAACGCTTCTGCGGTTTTAAAAATTCTCTGTCTTGTTGCCGTGCTTATATTTGGATTTCCGTTAAAAGCATAGGAGACCGTTGAGACCGAAACATTTGCCGCACGGGCGACATCACGCATATTTGCCATAAAAACTACCCCCTTTTTTATTCGTATTTATAATTTTATTGCGCATCAATTATTATATATCAGGATTTTTAAAAAGTAAATGCTATTTTTCTCCAAGAAAGGTGTAAATGAACCCCCTTACGTTTGCCGCACAAATGTTTGCTGCTTCCAGCATGTTTTAGACAAAATGCTGGAATAATTAACCTTGTGTTCATTGAACAACAGCCTGTTTTTGATATATTTTGTATAAATAATATAAATTGAGAATATAACATTTTACAATTTCGCCTTATTGTAGTTGCTTTCATATGTGCATCGTGTTATACTGAGTAACAGGAGTTGGGAATGGATAGGGCGTGTTTATCATGCTCATATCGTACAAAAGCAGGAGGAGATTTATCATGGTAAAAGGCAAGTCGTATTTACGTGTCCTGGCTATACTTTGTGTAATCGGTTTGATTGGATCTTTGATCCCTGCGGCGATTATCTCTGCTGGGGTCAAAGCGGATACTGACGGGTTCGTTGAGGTATCATTTGACAGTCTGGCAGATGTAAAGAGGAATTTCGACAGCTATTATTTTATAAACCCGTTAAAACATACCCGCCAAAACGGCGAAGAAGCGCAGTCGGTTGAGGTTGAACAACATTGGGAAATAAAATCAGATGACGGGGGAAACTATATTGCCCGTAAAAATACTTGGGGAAACTGGTGGGAGACCCCTACTCACGGGCAAATGGCGCAATTGGTTTATAAAACACCGCATAAAAACTTTGAACTGGAAATTGAGTATTATCAGAATAACGAGGGCTGGCGATTTCCTTTAGTTGGATTTGGCGCGGGACTTGGTGAATTTGTTACCGATAGAAATGGGATTGATGCCGCCTTCGTCGACAACGATGGATGGCCGGGCTTTTGGGGAACTGGTATTGAGGCGGCGAGTGATACAGGGGCTGATGATTGGAAGTATTTTCTCCTGAATAAGGATGAGAATGGCGTCAAGCTATATGAGAAGGCTAACTCCGAAGCGGCGTCATGGCACCATATGCGGCTTGTAGTTCAGGGCGATACCATTGCTATGTATATCGATGGCTATGATCCGGTTTTCGCTACAGACTTTACTTATGCCGGCGGACACATCTTTCTCGCGGTGGGCACGAATGAGGCCCGTTTCCGGAACATGAAGATTAAAGCCCTGCCGGATACCGAACCGAAAGAGGGAGATTTGCTCAGCGATACGGAAGCGCGGAGTGCATTTGAAAATCAATATGGCGCTGGCGGTAACGAAACAGTTCCAGGAAATTTTACAGAAAAAGCGATCGATGAAAACTGGGAGTGGAAAGACGGCACGCTGATACGCAAACCGGACACAGACAGCGGTTCTGTTGGGAATGTGGCCATGCTCACATACACAGGACGGAAATATTTGGATTTCACCTTGGAGGTGGATTATTACCAAAGTCCAAAAAATTGGAAATATGCAATGGTTGGGTTCGGTGCTCAATCAGCGGGGGATTTTTATAATAAATCCGAGACAAGTACCCTCGCCTATACTCAACAGGAAGGTTTGGCTACTTTCAGAAACCCAAAGATTGTGGACGGGGATTGGCATGCAGTCGCCAAGCAGCTTGCTCCGATTTACGAGAATAAAGGCTATGGTTACCAGAACAATGCACGATGGCCGCGATGGCGCCACATGAAACTGGAGGTGCTCGACGGCAGAGCCCGGATGTGGATAGATTATGCAGATGAGTATTTGGAAGTGACCCTTCCCGAATCGTATGAAGGCGGGTATATATATCTTGCGGCAGCCTGTAATGAGGCCCGGTTTAAAAATTTGACCGTCACACCACTGGAAGGCGAATTTGGGGGATTTGGCAGTATGGACGAGTTGAAATCCAAATTCGACAGCCATTTTGCGGAGGAAGCGGATCACCAAAAGCGTACAGATGATTTGACAGGATTTGTTCCGCTTGATGCCGCAGAAAAATGGAGGGTAACCAGCGGAGGGATTCTCATCCGTAGGCCGGAGCCTGATTCCGGCGCCGACAGCATGGAAAGCAGAAAAATGGCCATGCTGACCTTTAAGGAAAAGAAATATAAAAACTTTGAGTTGAATGTGGACTATTTCCAGGATCCCAAAACATGGAAATGGGCGATTGTAGGCTTTGGCGCCCCCGAAGCCGGGCGGTTCGCAACAGACTCTCCCCAAAGCATTGCCGCTTATGTGTGGCAGGAGGGCAACAGGGTATTCTGGGGTACAGGATTGCCGGGGGGGGACGGTAATAATCGTTTGGTAGATCAGCCGCTTCCAGACTATGACAATCGAAACAATCCGCAGTGGCATCATATGCGTCTCGTTGTTTTAAATGGAAGCGCTAAAATGTATATCGATGATGTGGAAACCCCTCATATAGTACAGCTTCCTGAAGGCTATGAGGGTGGGTATGTGTATCTTGCCGCAGGCTGTAATGAAGCCCGGTTCAAAAATTTCCGTGTTGTAGACTATGATGAGGGCGACATAGTGATCGCCTCCATCGGGGAGAAAGAGAAGTTTGAGGATCGCGTTATAAACCGTGCGGACAACGACACTCTTGGTCTGCCGGACGAAATGAAGGTACAGGATATGGCTGGAAACGAATATCTTCTTCCAGTCGAGTGGGAATCCGACGATTACTGCTCCGGGAAAGCAGGGACATTCCAGTTCACAAGCAAGCTGAATCTGCCGAACGCTTTTAAAAACCCCCAGAATCTATCGGTTTCCTTTGAGGTAACGAATGTGATCGACCATGATCCAGAGACGACGGTTAAATATTATTTTGATCACAAAAACGACGTGAAGGATTTCAAGAGTTATTATGCTCTGCATGCGGCGGACAAAGGCATTATGGTGGAATCGCCATTCGAAAAGCATTGGGCACTCATAGGCAGTTCGCTACACCGTATCGGCAGAACACTGGATGTGCCAAATCCCTACAGCGATTACGGTGCTTTTGGGGATGTTGCTTCCATGGTTTATACCGGGCAAAAATTCCGAAATTATGAAGTTTCGGTGAATTTCTGCCGAGGGCAGGATACTTGGGCTTGGACTATGGTGACAATCGGAGCAGACAGCCCTGGAAAATTTCCGCTGATTAAGGGAACCGGAGTTGACAGCAACGATCCGAATGTTCCGGCAGTGGTGAAAAACCCCGGCGGCGGAATCGGGATCTATCTTGAACGAGAGGGGTATCTCAATGTTTTCGGAAATATTCATGATCAGGCCTCATGGGATGGCAATATCCGCTATAAGCTGAACGACACAGGTGAAAATGGGATTTCGGTTGATTATGATGACAACAAAGTACACAATCTGCGCATCCGTGTAGTAAACCAAAAGATGGAAATTTTTCTTGATGGCCAAAAGGCACCCATATGGTTTAAAGTACTGGATAATTCCGCTGAGGGCTATGTGGGGCTGACAACCAACATGAACAGCGGCGCGTACAGCGAGTTCTCCATCACGCAGCTTGACTATTTTGGAAACCCCGTAAAACTGAGAAGCGAATGGGAAACCCCTGATGACGTGGAATGGAAGCCCGGCGACGATGCCTTTGGCGCAAATCTTACCGAAAAGGATATCGAAGGGAATGCGCCGTCCGAAAAGCCGGAAGACTCTGAAAGCGGAACGGGGAATGAACCCGGAAACGTAAAGACAGGCGTGCCGCTTCCGGTGCCTGCGGCAGCCGCGCTGCTGGGTTCCGCTCCTGTGCTGGCCATGGCCTACAAAAAACGCAAGCGCAAAAGAAGCGGAACCAAGCAGAGAAACGGAATAGGAAGACGATGGCTTTGAAGCATAAGACACACTTGTAAACCAAACACACCCTCCAATCAACTGCGAAAGGATGGAACATGAAAATGAAACGTATCTTTGCTCTTTTAACGGTGGCAGTTCTTGTCACAGCCTTGGCTTCCGGCTGTAACAGGGAAGGGAGCGGCGCCTCCAGCGGGCCGGAATGGGAATATTACACGGAGTGGCAATCGTACAGCAAGACGACCGCCGCGAATCCCGGACAGACTGAGTCAAATGAAAGCAACGCGGAAAACCCAAATGCTTCAGGCGGCAGCAATGAAAAAAACACTACAAAAAAGGGAAGCGGCAAAACCAGCGCTCCTACCACAGCCAAACGTACAACCGGCACAAAAGATAAAGTGGAAGGCACCGGCGAACTGGTTGTGGACGGACTCGGAAAGGATGCGTTCGCGGATTATTCCGTCAAAGGCAATGTGACGGTTTCGATCAACACGTCAAGGCCTACGGACTATGATGGCGTTTTTGACACATTCAAAAAGCTTTATCCTAATGTGACATTGAAATTCGATTATTTTTCACGCTCCGGATCTAACGATGACGCAACCGCTTCGGCCGAATATTTGACTGCAAAAGCCGCAGCCGGCAAATTACCAGACGTGGTGTTTGACGATGCCGGAACATTGCCGTTCTATGTCTCCCAAGGCTGGCTCTATCCTCTAGATGATTTTGTAAAAAACGATCCTGACTTTAAATATATACCGAATAATATAATGAAAAACTATCAGTATGTCGGCAAACTTTATGCGCTTCCTGTCCAAGCACAGTATGAGACGATTCTGTTGAACTTAGACGCCATGGACGCACTGAATATCAAGGAACCGGCCCTTGACTGGACCGTAAAGGACTATGAGAATTTTCTGAAAGCCGGAACAACAAATGTGTATTCGGGAGCAGAGGATATTTTTAATGTTATTAGACTTTTTAGCGGTACAATGGCCCCAACAAAGGATATTGGCCTATTTGGTTACAATCAAGCTTCCCGAAAATTTGAATTCGCAAAATCATTTAACAATTCGCTTGACTACAGCTGGCAGCTGCGTACAGTCCCGGGACTGGAAGCCTGGTATATGCGCAATTCCGGCACATCCCTCAATGACAGCGATTATGCGAAAAAATTCGGTAAAAGCAATTTGAGCGATCATAATATGGCGTTTAAATTGGGGAAAACACTGACTCACTCTGTGGGAACCTGGGAATGTTCCGATTTTGAGCAAAGCCTTAAATTTGACTGGCAGATATGGCCTTACCCGCAGAATGTCAAGGGGCAAATGCCAGTTCATATTGACCACAGCTTCATGACATCCACCTGTCAAAACCCCAAAGCGGCCTTTGCACTGCTACGGTATACCTCTTATGCCGTGGAAGGGAATATTGCACGCCTGAGTATGTATGACAAGGTGAACAAAGGGAAATACGCTCTCACCAGTTCTCTTTATTATCCTGTAACAACCAGCCCGAAGGTTGCGGAAAAATTCAATTCGCTGCCCAGTGCCGGCAAAGTGGAAAAATATTTATATACGAATATCGGAAATTCTTTCCGTGCGGATTATTTTAAATTTGTGCCAGAGTTTGATGAGATCCATAAACAGTATATATATGATCCGCAGTGCAAAGTAACCGACGGAATTGCCAAAGCGAACGATGTTATGCCAGAGGCGGAGAGAAAAGCAAACGAGGCGATGCAGAAGGCTTGGACAGAATTTGAAGCAAAGGTGAAGAAGGTGCAGGGTGAATTCAAGCCGAAACATTGAACGGCGGAAAGGAGGATTCCTTATGAAAAGAAAGCTTTTTAGTATTCTTTCTGTACTGGTTACCATGCCGATGCTGCTCTTTACGTCGGGAGTGAATGTTATGGCGCAGTCGTCTGAACCGCCTTCTCCGCTGCCAAGCCAAATAGCCGTAGCCTGGTCACGGCCGGAGATTGTTAAGAAAACCGAGAAAAATGAAAAGGAATTTGTAATCCATACGCTGGTTAAGGACAGGGAAATGAAGCTGTATGTTTCCTTTCCCGAAGAAGGCGGGATTCGCCTGCGCACAGACCAATCGGGAATCTTTAACCCCAAGGGCAATAAGAAAATCCTGTACAAGGGCAATAGCATGACTGCGGGAGACACCTCGGTCGAATTTATCCAAAGCGGCTCTGGCTTTACGCTGAACGTCAGCAACGGCAAAGGCGTCCGGGTGATGCAGATAACCGATAAGCAAATTTCCTTTGGCTATGATAAGGATGATGCGCTGAAAAAGGTTCGGTTTGAATGCGCAATTTCAAAAAATGAGGTGCTTTACGGCACCGGCGAACGGTTTAATTCCCTGAATCAGGTTGGAAACAGCTTGGTATTATGGAATATGGACGCGGCTTATCACGATCAAGCCGACGAGAATATGGACAGGGCTTATAAAAACATTCCGCTTCTCCACAGTACTCGCGGCTATACCATGTTTTTCAATTCAACCTACAGCTGCGCGGCGGATATCGGCAAGACCAACGCGGACAAGTATTCGCTGGACTTTAACGGTCCGAAGTTTGATATGTATGTCTGGACGGGCAGCGCCGAAAAAAATATACAGGATTATACGGCGCTAACCGGACGGCCCTTTCTCCCCCCTAAATGGGCATTTTCCTACTGGGCCGGAAACGGTGGCGGTGTTTGGACGGCGGACGGCGCTGGAACGTATCTTGCAAAGCTTTCAGAGGTTATGCAAAAATATAAGGAACTTGGTACCATCCCAGCAGCTCTTTACGCGGAAGGCGACGCTTCCTGGGATCCGAAAAGCTATACTCAGCTGAATAAATACGGCACAAGATTGTTGATGTGGAATTATCCCTCTCCCCAGTTTTATGACCCAAATGCTTCCAATATGGTTTTGGCAAAGTATTTAAACGGCTCCAACCATAACGAGCATTTTTTGGATTACACACATCCCAATGCCGTGCAGGATAATACTGTTCAGTTTAAAAAATATTGGGACTGGGGTCTGCGCGGAGGGATGATTGATTTTGGTGAACGTATTCGAGAGGATATGCTGTTCTCCAACGGCATGACCGGCGATGAAATGCACAACTATTATTCCCTTGTTTACGCGAAAACCTATTTTGACGCCTGGAGCGCGGCTATGGGCAATGATTTCATTACATTTGAACGCAGCGCGTGCGCCGGAAGCCAAGCATATGCTGCGAACTTTTCCGGGGATCAGGAGTCAAGCTGGAGAGGGCTTAAGGAACAGCTTCTCGGAATCCTTTCGCTGAGCTCCTGCGGCTTTTCCGCATGGGGCGGTGATCTGGGCGGCTATTTGGGAAAACCGTCACCGGAGTTGTACACGCGCTGGACGCAGTTCTCGGCCTTTTCTCCATTAATGCGTGCCCATGGAACTGAGCCGAGAAACCCCTGGGATTACGGCGACAAGGCCGAGGAAAACTTTGTGGAATACTATTGGCTCCGGGAGAATCTGGTGGATACGCTGTACAGCGCGGCGATCCGGGCGAACAAAACCGGGAGCACCATGGTGCAGGCCATGCCGGTGGCGTTCCCGGGCGACGCCGCTCTGATGGCCAATGAAACCCAGTACCTGTTCTGCGGCGATTTCCTGGTTGCGCCGGTGATAACCGAAAATATGTATTATCAAACCGTCACGCTGCCCTCCGGCAATTGGTACGAGCTGCGTACCGGCAAGAAATACAGCGGTAAGGGAAGTGTGAACGTGGACGCCCCGCTTACCTGGATTCCGGTGCTTGTCCGGCAGGGTACGGCGGCGCCAATCCAGTTGGCATCCGATTCGCTGAAAATGAGCGACAGCATGGGAGAGGACAATGCAACGCCGGCTCTGCTTGTAACGCCGGCGGATTCCTCCCGTTCGACGACCCAATGGACGGATACAAACAGCAGTACGGTATATGAAAACAGGAGCATAAAGGGCGGGTTCAGGATTACTGCGTCCAAGCCGGACAGCCGGAAGGCCGTGCTGGCCAACGGTGTGGCCGCAACCCGTGTCCTTGTCGACGGGAAGCCTCTGGCCAAAGCCGCTTCAAGGTCGGAGATCCTTGACGGCGCCGGCTTCTATGTGGACGGAGCCAGCCAAACCATCATCCACATGGACAGCGAAACGTGGAAGACCATTGAAATTTACGGCGGTAACGGAAGCGATTATTCCCTGAAGGCCACGGTTTCCGATTCCAATCAGTCTTCGGAGGTCGCCGCTTTGGCCAAGGACGACGTTTTCAATTCCTTCAGGGTTCCGACCACACCCGGTTATTCTATGACATTGGATTTAAAGGAAACCGTTCCTGTTTCTAAAGTGCTTTTAAAATGGCTGCCTCAAAGCTATGCCGATTCTTATAAAATCGAAACGTCAACAGACAATGAGAACTGGGAGGTATTCAAGCAAGTCGAAAACGGCAAGGGCGGCGTGGAAGCGATTGAAGCGGAAGCGCCGGAGGAGGTTCGCTATATCCGCGTTTCAGAGATGAAAAGCAAAAGCGGGTCCATGTTTTTATACGGCGTTTCGGCACAGGGGGACAATAGCCCGGCCGGAGGATCCGAACCAGATGATCCCTCCGGCAAAGATAACAACGGCAGTGGTAACGGGAACGATGACGTGGACGGAAATGAAGGCGGCGATGAAAACGATACTAGCGATGGGAATGAAAACAGCAATCCGGACGACAACAGCTCGGAGCCGGAGACCGAGGACGGAAGAGTGGTCGTAAAGCGGAGACCCGTTAATAAAAACAACCCCTCTGGCAAGGGCGGCTTCCCGATCTGGATCCCGATCGTGGGCGGCATCGTGGTGGTTTTGGCCGCCGGAGGCGTTACGGCCCTGCTGCTTATCAAACGCCAAAGGAAAAAGAAAGTATAATTTCATTATCCGTAAAACAGAACACGCGGGCAGCCCTGTGCTCATTATTCTCCCATGAAGGGCTGCCCGCGGCGATGCGCCGTAAGGTGGTATAAAAATGCAGCGATTTATTCGAACAGCAGCGATGGTACTGGCGGCGGGGATCGTATGCACAACTGCGCCCGTATGCGTAAACGCGGAGAAAGAGGATAACCGGAGCGGGCAGCCGCGCTATTCCGCGTTGGCGATTGAGAATTGGCAAAGGCAACCGGCAGAAGAGGCCGTCTGGCATGCTACGGTTTCGGACGGCGGCCTATTTCATAACGGCAAGGCGGTTAACGGAGAGACCGTTTTGCTGCAGGAAAAGGACACGCTTGCTTTTTCGGTTACGGTAAAGGAAGCCGGTAAATACAGGCTTTGCGCCGAGTACCGTGTAAACGATCCGAAAACGCTCCCTTCTCAAATCAGCCTGACCGCCGGAGAAGCCGAGCCGGTTATTTCTTCCCTGCCTGTCCTCTGGGCCGACGAATCGTCGGAATACGCGTGCGATCGGTACGGCAACGACCTTTTGCCCCGGCAAATGGCCGCCGAAGAATTTATCTGCAATTATTTTGAGGATGCCAATACATTGAACCTGAAGCCCGTGATCTTTGAATGGGCGCCAGGTACATATGAAATCAACCTGACAGCGAAAATTCAAAATTTCGAATTCCGGAAATTTTCTTTATATAAGGTAACGGAACCGGAGGGCTACGCCGCCTACCGCCAAAAGCACCAAAACAACGCGCAAAACGGCAGGTCAGCGGTTATTCCCATTGAAGGCGAGCGTTATGCGGTCAAATCTGTCTCCTCTCTGCGCGGCAGGAGTATTGACAACGCGGCGTTAACACCCTATGACACCTATAAAAAGAAAATAAATGCCATTGACGCTAATTCGTGGGACAAGGCGGGACAAAAAATCCTGTGGGAATTCACCGTCCCGGCCAGCGGGTTTTATCAATTAGCTTTTTCATACAGCCAGTCGGGCGCGTCGAACAAGCCTGTGTTCAGACGCATTGAAATCGACGGGGCCGTCCCCTTTAAGGAGCTTGCGTGTGTTGCGTTCCCGCAGAACAATGCAGACTCCTTTGAGAATCTGACGGTTGAAATAGAGGATAAACCGGCTGAGATCTGGCTTGAAGCGGGGACGCACACCATTTCCATGCGCGCGGAAATGGGGCCCATGGAAGAGATATATGAGGATATTTTAAAGCTGATGGATGAGATAACGGCTTTAGGCATGGAGCTCCAAAAGCTGACGGCCGGCCAAACCGAGAAGAACCGCACATGGGATATGGAGATGTTTTTCCCGCAGGCCATACCGGAGATGAAGGAGTATATCCGCCGCATCCAGGAAATATACAGCCGCCTTGAGACGGCTTCGGGGAAAAAGCCCACCTTCGCCTCTTCATTAAATTACGCGGTTCGTCAGCTGGAACGCTTGATAAAGACACCGAGGACATTGCCGAACCATGCCGAAACCCTGCACACGGGGGACAATTCCGTAGCCAAAAGCCTGGGCCAGGTGATCGGGCTTTTGGATTCTCAGTCGTTAAGCCTGGATAGGATATATTTCTATACGGCTGGAGAGGCTTTGCCGAAAACAAAGGTTTCATTTTTTACCGCGGCGGGCGAATTTATAAAGAGGTTAGCCGCCTCGTTTATAAATGATTACAATGCCTATCAGCCCGATAAAAAAGGGACGGAACTGAAGGTCTGGATCAACCGTCCCATCCAATACGTGGAAGTCCTTCAGCAACTGGTGGATGCGGAGTATAATGCCGTACATCATACCAATATACGCCTGTCGATCATGCCCAATGAGCAAAAGCTGATTTTGGCGGGGGCTTCCGGCACCGCCCCGGACGTGGCCCTCGGGTTGAATTATTTCACGCCCTTTGAATTTGCAATCCGGGGCGCGGCCAAAAACCTGCTGGAATACGAGGAATTCCTGCCTTTTTATAATGCACAGTATAATCTGGAGGCTTTGGTTCCTCTCTGCTGCGGAGACGGCGTGTACGGCGCGGTGGAAACCCAGGATTTCCAAGTGCTGTTTTACCGCCGCGATCTGCTGGAAATGATGGGACTGGAGGTACCCGGAACGTGGACGGACGTGAAGCGGATGATGCCGGTCCTGCTCCGCAATTCCATGAATTTCGGTTTTCCGATCGCTTCGGGCGGCGCCTTTAAAACCTATCATGTAACCAGCCCCTATATTTATCAAAACAAGGGCAGCTTTTATGCCTATGACGGCGCGTCCACTGCCATTGACAGCGAGGAAGCCATGGAGGGCTTCCGGGAAATGACAGAGCTGTTCACCATTTACGGCGGGCAATCCACTGTGGCGAATTTTTATAACAGCTTCCGGTTTTCGGAGATTCCCATCGGGATAGGAAACTTCAGCACCTATATGCAGATGCAGGTAGCGGCGCCCGAGCTGACAGGCCGTTGGGATATCGCCCTTTGTCCCGGCACGATCCAGCCAGACGGTTCCATTTTACGCTATCAGGTCGCGGACAGCACCGCCTGCATGATTTTTGAATCGACGAAAAAGCCGGAGGAAGCGGGCCGGTTTTTGATGTGGTGGCTGGCGGAGGACACCCAGCTTCAATATGCCAACCGTCTCAAAAGCTCATTCGGCGTCCAGTATTCGTGGAATACGGCGAATTTAAATGCATTCAAGCAAATGGATTATCCCGAGGATCACAAAGCCGTCATCCTGGAGCAATGGCGTGCGCAAAAGGAAAACCCCCGCCACCCGGCCAATTATATGGTGGAACGGGAAGTCAGCAATATTTGGAATAACGTTGTGGTGGGAAATAAAACGCTTGTGGAGTCCGTGGATAAGGCCGTCATCCGGTCAAACCGCGAAATTATCCGCAAGCTGCAGGAATTTGGCTTTGTGGACGAAAACGGCAAAATCATCCGGGACTATACCACAGCGGTAGTCGAGGCCCTGAAAGCCAGGCTCAATGAAACGGAAGGGGGCGTAAAATAAATGCGCAGGCTCATCAACCGCTATTCCACAGCCCTGCTAATGGCGCCCTATGCCGTCCTGTTCTGCTTTTTTATAGTCATCCCGGTTATGGCTGCTGTGGGATTGTCCTTTACATATTTTAACACCATAGAATCCCCGTCCTTTACGGGCCTGGACAATTACATCACGCTTTTGACCAACGATTCGGTATTCATGCAAAAAGTATTGCCGAACACAATCCTATACGCGATATTTGTGGGGGCGGGGGGTTATATATTGGCGTTTTTCCTAGCTTGGTCGCTTTCGCAGATTTCCCACAAGCCGCGGACAATCCTGGCGATTCTGATCTATTCCCCCTCCATGACAGGCAGCGTGCTTATAAGCTCTGTCTGGGGCGTGATTTTCAGCGGCGACAAAAACGGCTATCTCAACTATTGGCTGATGGAGTTGAAGGTGATTACAGAGCCGGTAAACTGGCTGCAATCCGAGGAGTATCTGCTGCCTATCATGATCCTTGTGGCCTTGTGGAGCAGTATGGGGATTGGCTTTCTGGCAATTTTAGCGGGGATTTTGGGCGTTAATGAGGAATTGTATGAGGCCGCTTATATCGATGGGGTGAAAAACCGTTTTCAGGAAATTATTTATATAACCATCCCGGCTGCAAAGCCGCAGATGCTGTTCGGCGCCGTCATGGCGATCGTCAACACCTTCCAAAGCAGCGGGATTGGCGTGGCCCTGTGCGGAGCAAATCCCACGCCCAATTACGCCGGGCAATTGATCGTAACCCATATTGAGGATTTCGGGTTTATACGCTATGAAATGGGATACGCCGCGGCCATTTCCGTAGTATTGCTGATAGGTATCCGCGCAATCAGCAAGGGAGCGGAAAAGGTGTTTGGAAGCGCCGATGAGTAAAGGAGGAAGCCAGTGTGAGAAGGAAGAAACATCGTTGGCGGAAGCCGGGCGGGATAAATCCCCCCGGCTTTGAGCGCGGACAGATCAAATTCTATCTGTATTTGATACCCATAGCCGTGTTTATGACGATCCCGATTTTATTTATCGTCGCCAACGCTTTCAAGCCGGTTGATGAATTGTTTGCCTATCCGCCCCGCCCGTATGTCCAGCATCCCACCTTTGAGAATTTCCGGCAGCTGTTCAGTATTTCAGGGACGACAAGCGTCCCGGCTTCCCGGTATTTATTAAACAGCGTCGTCATTACCGCCGTCGCGGTTTTCGCTTCGGTTTACATCTCCGCAGCCGCGGGCTATGTTTTCTCGAAAAAGAGATTCCGCGGACGCGATAAGCTCTTCTCGCTCAATACGCTTGCGCTGATGTTCGTCCCGGTAGCGGTAGCGATCCCCCGTTATTTTGTTGTGATCCATTTGGGGCTTCACGATAATTTCCTGGCGCATATTTTGCCGCTTCTGGCAATGCCTGTGGGCGTATTCCTGATCAAACAGTTTATTGACCAGCTTCCCGGTGCACTCATTGAAGCAGCGGTAATTGACGGGGCTTCGGATTTTAAAATACTGCACAAAATCATCCTCCCTCTGGTCAAGCCTGCCCTGGCTACCGTCGCGATACAGATGTTTCAAACCGCGTGGAATTCTGTGGAAGCCTCCTCCTATTATATTGATACGGAATCCCTTAAGAACTTCTCCTTTTACATGACAACCCTGAGCAATACGGCGGGGAACAGCGTGGCGGGACAGGGGGTCAGCGCCGCGGCCACCCTGCTTATGTTTTTACCAAATCTGATCTTATTTATTATTTTGCAGTCCCGCGTAATGAACACCATGGCACATTCGGGGATCAAATGAATTTTTTATGGGAGGAATCCCGGCGATGAAAAAAGGGCTGGCTATTGCCATATTGTTTTTGCTGGTATGGGGGCTTGCTGTCCCTGCGGGTGCAAATGACAGCACAACCTATAATTATACCATTTCACTGGACGGCGGATGGAAACGGACGCAATTCGCTTATAGGCCCGGCGGCGCGATTTTAAAAACAGTCGATTTGAGCAATCCAAAGGATCTGTTTTGGCACGAGGATTGTCTGTATATTGCCGACACCGGGAATAAACGCATTGTGGTTTATGACCTGCAGGAAAATACCCATACCGCCTTTGGCGAGGGTGTTTTGGAAAAGCCCGAAGGGATATTTGTCCGAAAGGACGGCGCGGTTTATGTTGCCGACGCGCAGGCGGAGGCCGTATTCCTTTTTGATAAGGACAGAAATCTGATCCAAACTATCGGGCGGCCGGAAAGCCCTCTTTTCGGCTCCGGGAACCCTTTTGTGCCGAAAAATGTCGTTTTGTCAAGCGCGGGTAATATTTTTGTCGTCGGAGACGGCTGCTCGGAGGGCTTAATGCAGTTCGACGAGGACGGCCAATTTCACGGTTTTTTTGCCGCGAACAAACGAAATCTAACACTGCTTGAGCGGATTCAGGATTTGATTTATACAGAAGAGCAAAAGGATCAACAGCTCATGCGGACCGCCCCGGCTATTTACAATATTGATATTTCAGAGCGTGATTTGATTTTCAGCGTAACACAAAGCGCGGAATTCAGCTATTCCTGGCGTGCGGCGGCGGAGAAAACGGATAACAATCTTAAGGAATATAACATGGCGGGAAAAAATATTTTGTCGCCGGATAAATTCCTGGATGACGAGTGGAACTTTGTGGATGTGGCCGCCGGGCCGCACAATAATACCTATGCCCTGACGGAAACCGGCCTGGTTTATGAATATGACAGCGGCGGCAATCTCGTATTTTCCTTCGGCGGCCGGGCGGTTTCAAGCGACCGCAACGGCCTGTTTACAAAGGCGGCGGCCATTGACGTTGGCAGCGACGGCGTGATCTATATTCTTGACAGCGAGCGTTCCCTGGTGCAGCTGTTTTACCCGGGTGAATTTGCCGCTGTGACCCATCAGGCCATTGCGGCCCTTGAAAGCGGCGCGTACAGGCAAAGTGAAGAAATTTGGGAAAAGCTTCTGGATTTGGATGGGACGTCCCGCATTGCCCATTCCGGTTACGGCCGTTCGCTGTACCATCAGCAGCGGTTTGCGGAGGCGATGGAGCATTTTAAGCTAGTGGGCGACAAGGAGTTTTATTCCGAGGCAATGTGGGAGCTTCGGAACAAATGGCTGAATGACCATATGCTGTATATTCTGATTGCGGTGATGGTTGTCGCAGGATGCCAGTTTGTATTTGGCAGGATCCGCTCGCGCCGGCCCGTACCGGCTGTCCCTAAAGCGGCAAAAGCGCCGACACCGCGGCTCTGGACGGATATTACATACAGCCGTAACCTGCTGCGGCATCCCATCGATTCGTATTACGATCTGAAGCACGGCCACCGTGGCTCGGTATTGTCGGCGACCATTTTGCTCGGGTTGCTGTTTATTGTATATATGGGTGACCGTTTGCTGAACAGCTTCCTTTTCCGTGAGCTTGCCCCTGAAAGCGCACCGGTATTTACGTATATCCTTCTCTTTGTCGGCGGGGTAATCCTGTGGGTCATCGGGAATTATATGATCAGTGCGATTAACGACGGCGAGGGTTCGCTTTCCAATGTTTATATCATGACCGCGTATGCCCTCACGCCGTATTTGCTTATTACGCCGGTCAAAATTCTTTTGTCCTATGGCCTTTCCCTGAACGAGGGCTTTCTTATTCAGATTTTAAGCATTTTGGGTATCGCCTGGTCGGCGGTGAATCTTTTTGTGGGCGTGATGGAAATGCATGCCTATACCTTCCGTGAGACTATAAAAAACATATTGCTGACCTTGTTTTTCATTTTAATCGCGGTTATTGTCATTGCGATGATGACGATGATCTGGAGCAAGGTAGCGGCTTTCTTTGAACAAATCTGGGGGGAGGCCTGGTTTCATGTTAAAAAATAGCCACCAGGGCTTTACGGCCATCCTGTCGCTGGTCCTCACGGCGGGTATCATCGGGAGCACGTGCTTTGCTTTGCAGGGCGAAAAGGACGGCCAGCTGCTTCCTCTTCCCGATATGACAACCATTGAAAGCCTGTCTAACAGGCGGACACAGCCGGAGGGAGAATCCAGGCCCGTAAAAAATACCCTGACGAACGAGGGCTATGAAATTGCGCTGGAAAATGACCGTTTAGCCTTATGGTTTAACGAAGATACCGCCTCCGTGCAAATCACCGACAAGCGCAGCGGATATATCTGGGGTACAGTAGGAGAGGAAGCGATAGACCTGAGCCGGCGCTGGGAAAGCCTGGCGCGGTCGTTATTCACCATTGAATATTATGATGAAGAAAATAACGAAAAACGGATCTCCCTCTCGGATCCCTCCGCGAATTTCGAATGCCGTACGGAAGGGAACGCCTTCATTTGCGAAGCCGATTTTGAGGAACAGGGGATTTCCCTGATTGTCAGTATGATACTGGAAAGCGACGGCTTGCGGTTCTCTGCCAGGCGTTCGGATATTCACGAATACGGCAGCTGCCTTTTAAGAGGCTTGTATTTTGTCCCGTTTTTAGGCAGCGTATATGCGGATGACATTCCCGGATATATGTTCATTCCTGACGGGCCGGGCGCATTGATCCGCTATTCCGCCCCCGCAAATTATGTTTCGATGTTTAACAAGCGGATATACGGGGCCGACGCGGCAATCGACACCCTTGGCGAAGCGAATTCCCTGATGGCAAAACGGACGGATGATTATCTGGTTGATACCCCGCAGCTCTCTCTTCCCGTATACGGCGTTGTCCACGGGGCAAAGCAGAATGCCTATCTGACCATTGTGGATCAGGGGGAGGAATACGCGTATATCCAGGCGTATCCTGCCGGGGCCCTTACCGATTATAACTGGGTCACGGCGCGGTTTGAATACCGAAATCTCTATACGCATCCCACAGGGCGCGACGGCGTCGGCTTCAGCGTCCCGCAGGAGGAAATGAACGCTTTTGACGCAGGGATTTTCCTCCGGCTTTTAAGCGGAGCGGACGCTGATTACAGCGGCATGGCGGTCAAGTACCGGGAAATACTGAATGAACAGGGAGTGCTCGGCCAGGAGCGCGTTGACAGGCAAATACCCCTGCGCCTGGATATTATGGGCGCCGAGGTGAAAAAGGGTATTGTGATGACAGAGAAAACCCTCACAACCGTAAAGCAGGCGGAGTCCATGGCGGAAAGGCTCTCGAAGGACGGTATTCCCAATTTGACCATGACGTATAAGGGCTGGCAAAAGGGCGGCTACAGTAAAGTAAAATACAGCCAAACCGCCATGAATAAAGGCGTGGGGACATTCGAGGAGATGGAACGCCTGCGCGATTTTGTACAGGGCAAGGGCGGGCGGTTTTATCTCTCTGTTAACCCGACGACAGCCAACGAAGCACAGATCCGCAAGGCGGAGCACGCTATACGCACGATAGGGCAGCAGTACGCGGTAACGATCCGCCAAAATCCTTATATCCTTTTTCCCGACTCCTATTTTATCCGGCCTGCCGTTATGAAACATACGGTAGAAAAAACAGCAAAGAGCTTGTCGGGATTTCAGCTTCATTTTGAAAAAACCGGCGCCTGGCTCTACAGTGACTTTACCCGCAACGAAAACATGTCCCGCACACAGGCTATGCAGCTGTTAAAGGATACGGTTTCCGCTGCGGGAGGAGCGGCGATGGACTCTGTAAACGGATTCCTGCTTCCCGAAACCCGGGAATATTTTGACTGCCCGATGGTAAATAGCCAGTATTTATTTGAAACCGATACGGTCCCGTTTTTGCAGATCGTCCTGAAAGGGCATGTGGATTTGTATTCCACCTATATGAACCAGGGAGCTTACAGTCAATCCTCCATATTGAAAATGGCGGAATACGGCCTGTATCCTTCTTTCCTGGTGATGAACGCGAAAAATTCCCAGCTCAATAAAACGCCGCTGGAGGACTACTGTTCTTTAAGCTTTGACAGCTGGCGGGAAACCATGGCCAGCGCCTATTCCCAGTTGAACCAGGCACTGGTACACACGGAAGGCGCGCATATAACGGAGCATTCCGTCCTGGCCGCGGGCCTGGTGCGGGTTACTTATGACAACGGCGTGAAAATATATGTAAATTATTTATCGCATAATCAGGAAGCGGACGGCATAACCGTATCTGCCGAGGGGATCGCCGTTTCGGGAGGTGCCAAATGAAACGAAAGGATTTGCTCCGCAAAAAGGAAATCCGAACAGGCTATCTGTTCCTTTCCTTCTGGATCATCGGGTTTCTTGCCTTCACGCTGTATCCCTTGATCTATTCCGTTTTACTGGGCTTCCATTCCATTCAGATTACCCCCGAAACCGGGACAAGGTTTGAGTGGGAGGGGTTGAAATTTTTTGATCAGGCGCTGAACGTTGATAAGGAGTTCAAGCTGACTTTAGGCAGTTCGCTTTTCCTGATAATCTGTGCGGTCCCGGTCGTCCAGGTATTCGCGCTGATCATCGCGCTGATGCTCAATAACCAGTTCCGGTTCCGCACATTTTTCCGTACCGTTTTCTTTTTGCCGGTTGTAATCATGAGCGGTCCTGTAATCAGCCGCCTGCTCACAGAGCACACGGTGGATTTTGTCAACGAGGGAGGCGCCGTCTATTCGGTTATTTCCCAATTACCCGGCGTGTTGCGGGACGCCTCCTTCCTCATCCTGGACAATCTCGTGCTGATCCTATGGTTCTCTGGTATCCAGATTTTGGTTTTATTGACCGGCCTGCAAAAAATAAGCCCGGATTTATATGAAGCGGCAGACATTGACGGGGCCGGGGGCTGGGAAAAATTCTGGAAAATAACCCTGCCGCATATGCGTGCTTTTCTATTGCTTTGCACGGTATACACCATTATTGACGTAGCCGCCTACTCCGAACATGCGGTCAATCAGAAAATAGAACGGCATATTTTTGATGTAAGGCAGATGTACAGCTTCTCTGCGGCGATGTCCTGGATTTATTTTCTGGCTGTGGTGCTTTTACTGGTTGCCGTGCTGGTGCTATTTACACTTTTTGGAAGGAGGAAACGTGCATGACGCTGTATGTACCATTTAAAAAGGCACGGGGCTTGCTTTTAAAGAAGCATTGGCTGAAGTTCGCAGTCTATTATTTCGTGCTGTTCGGGATTGGCTTTGTATTCCTCTATCCGATTTTATATATGATAATAAACAGCTTTTTATCCCCGGAGGATTTAACCGATCCGGCGGTGTTCTGGATCCCAACCGGATGGTATCCCGGCAATTTTATCAAAGCGTTTGAAACCCTGGATTTCCTGAAAAGCTTCGGCTGGTCCCTCTGCATGTCGGCGGGTCCGGCCCTGCTTCAAACAGCAGCCGCTGCGGTTACCGGCTTTGCCCTTGCCAGGTTCCGTCTGCCCGGCCAAAGGCTGTGGCTGGTGCTGATTATCGCGACATTTATGATCCCGGTGCAGCTCACAACCATACCCAATTATATATTTTTTGATAAGCTGCACATGATTGGCACCATATTTCCCTTTTACCTGAAGGCGCTGTTCGGGCAGGGGCTTAGAAGCGCAGTGTTTATTCTGATATTTTATCAATATTTCCGGATATATCCGGTTTCGTTTGACGAGGCGGCCTCTCTCGACGGGGCCGGGAAGCTGAAAATCTTTCTGCGCGTCGCTCTGCCGATGTCAACGCCGGCAATATTGATAAGCCTGCTGATTTCTTTCGTTTGGTATTGGAACGAAACCTCACAGGCGAATCTTCTTTTCGGGCAAAGTATACGGACGCTTCCGTTACAGCTTGCGAATTATACG
This sequence comes from uncultured Oscillospiraceae bacterium, assembly GCA_902478605.1. Lineage (GTDB taxonomy): Bacteria > Bacillota > Clostridia > Oscillospirales > Acutalibacteraceae > UMGS856. The sequence continues at coordinate 21,387 of CABSLQ010000015.1, read as the reverse complement.
GCGAAATATGAAGCGTTATACGGCTCCGGATCCGGTACGGCCTCCGCCGGCAACGCTCTCAATGAGGCCATAACCCTGGCGGGCACCCTGCTTTCCATTTTACCGATAATTATTTTATTTATCTGCGTTCAGAAAAATTTCATGCAGAGCATTGAAAAAACTGGATTGACCGGGGAATAAGCTGCAGGGTATTTACAGGGAATATCATACTATGAAAAAAGGGGATAAAAACATGAAGGTAGCGGTAATTGGATGCGGGAATATCGCCAACAATGCGCATATTCCGGCCTATATGAAGAACGCCGAGGCGGAGATAAAGTATTTCTGCGATATCCTGCCGGAACGTACGCAGGCTGCGGTCGAAAAATATGGCTGCGGATCAGCTTTGACGGACTATCATGCCATTCTGAACGATCCGGAGGTTGTAGGGGTGTCGGTATGTATACCAAACAACGTCCATGCGTCCATCACCATGGAGCTTTTGCGTGCGGGCAGGAACGTCCTTTGCGAAAAGCCGGCCTCCTGCACGCTGACAGAGGCACTGGAGATGCAAGATGAATATTGGCATACCCTGTGAGTGCGGCAGTGATTATTTAAGTAATGTTTATGTTTTGGGGCGTGTTCACATAAGCCCGGCGTGAATTTGCTCAAAAATCCACAAACCAGCTATGTGAACGCGCCCTAAAAAGAAGATAACGCATATCTGTCAAAAAAGGATATAATCCGGCAAAGAAAGGTAGTTTTAAAATGGCATACAGACAGGAGCATCCGAAACCGCAGTTTGAACGTGCAGATTGGATGAATTTAAATGGCAAATGGGAGTTTCAGAATGATCCGTGCAACAGCGGCGGAGGACGTTGGCTTCAAAACCTTTCTGCGGAATTTGATTCCGAAATAGAGGTGCCTTTTTGTCCTCAAAGCGAGTTGTCCGGTATAGGGGAAAAGGATTTTTATCGTGCGGTATGGTACAGGCGTACCGTAAATGTTATAGAGAGACAGCTTTCCGGCATTGTCAAGCTGCATTTCGGCGCAGTGGATTACGAAACCAAGGTATATATAAACGGAACGGAATGCGGTACGCATAAAGGAGGATATGCCTCTTTTGCATTCGATATTACCGGATTGCTAAAGGCAGGAGAAAATACGATAACGGTGTATGTAACCGATGATGAACGGGATTTTCTTATACCGAGCGGTAAACAGAGCGGCGGTTACAATTCTTACGGCTGTTTTTATACACGTACTACCGGTATATGGCAGACGGTATGGCTCGAATTTATGCCGGGAACACATATTGAAAGCTTTAAGCTGATACCGGATATAAACACCTGCTCTCTTACGGTACAGGCGCAGCTCGCTGGTTGTGCGGATCTTACGCTTTATTCTGAATTTGAGGGCGAGGCTATGGGCAGCGTTACTGTAAAGGACGCGGCAGGCAATATAACCTTTAACCTCCCTCTCAAGGAGAAGCATTTGTGGGAACTTGGCAAAGGCGGCTTATACGATCTGGAATTCACCTTTGGGGAGGACAAGGTGAAAAGCTATTTTGGCCTTCGCAGTATAGATTACCGGGATTATAAATTTTTCTTAAACGGCAAATCGGTATTCCAACGCTTGGTTCTTGATCAGGGGTATTACCCGGACGGCATCTACACCGCACGCAATGACAGTGAACTGGAAGCGGATATAGACCGTTCCATGGCAATGGGGTTTAACGGTGCAAGGCTGCACGAAAAGGTATTTGAAGAACGTTTTTTATACCATTGCGACCGCAAAGGCTATATTGTATGGGGGGAATATCCGAACTGGGGAGTAGATATATCTAAGCCAATGGTGATTTATTCGGTGCTTCCCGAATGGCTTGAAGTAATTGAACGTGATTTTAACCATCCTTCCATAGTGGGCTGGTGCCCTCTTAATGAAACCTGGGATTATGAAGGGCATAAGCAGTTTGAACCGATCCTTACCAATATTTATCACGTAACAAAGGCGGCGGATCCTACGCGCCCATGCATTGATACAAGCGGCAATTATCATATTATAACCGATATTTATGATGTACATAACTATGAGCAAAACCCGGAATCCTTTAAGGCGGCTTATGGGAACCTGCCGGGCGGCGAGGTCTGGGAATGCTGCGGCGACAGGCAAAAGTATGACGGCAAGCTGCCTTTCTTTGTAAGTGAATACGGAGGAATACGCTGGACAGAGAATGAGAGCGGCTGGGGATACGGGGATGCACCCCAAACGGAGGAAGAATTTATTGCACGTATTAAAGGGCTTAATGATGCCCTTCTTGACAATGAATATGTATTTGCTTTTTGTTTCACACAGCTGACCGATGTGGAGCAGGAGCAGAACGGCCTATACACTTACGATCGGAAGCCGAAGGTTGATCCCGAAGTGATCCGCCCCTTGTTTGCGCGTAAAGCGGCCATAGAGGATTAGCGTAAAAATAAGGAGCGGAACAGTGTAGACAGCCCCACGAAAAGCGAAAAGAATTTCTTCAGTAAGAGCCAAGTAATTTCATGGGCTGTTTTTAACGTTACGCAACAATACGCTTATATAGGAATGGTGTAATAGAAATATTCGTTTGCTTTTGAGGTATCCTCCGCTATCATTCCTTTCTTGGCGTTTCGGCGGCGAGTAAGACTATAGGGAAGGATATAACGGAACTGCAAAACATTGGTTTCGATACCCGCCTGCTGGCGCTGGCCAGCCCATATCAGAGCGAGAAGCTGAAACGGAACCTGTTTGTGGACGGCAAGGCAAAGACCGGCAACGAAAAAGTCTGAATCGCCATCTATACGCTGTATACGGCGATTCAGACCGGACAGGCCGTATCGAATACACCCCAGAAAAGAAGAAAGTACTGAAGCACAAGAGGCAAGTGTACATCATCTCCCCTTACGATATAGCCTGGCGCCACGTTGCCTGCGTGGAACGTATGCATAAAACAGTCTTGTCGGTTAAGGCATACCGGCCCAAACCGGATGGGTATGATATTGCCGCCTTCTGCCGTCAGGCATTTGCTATGTACGACGGACAAATCCGTACCGCGGAACTGCGATGTGAAAACACCCCTATGAAACGTCGACCGTTTCGGTGAGGACGTGCCGACAAGGAGCGTCGGCTATGCGCATTTTATTGCCACCGTTAAGGTATCCGTCAGCTACGCCTTCTATCAATGATCGCCCCTTTCAAGTGAAAATCGAATAGGAACTACACCGATATAACTGAGTACGAGCCTACAGCCGGAAACGCTGGTATTGATAACCCAATAGGAGCGAGTTTACGAAATGCCGACAAGTTATAGCTTTTAACGCTATACTTGTGCGGCATTTTTTTATTTTCCTTTCTGCGTTAAAAGCGGAAAGGAATTTTTTATGCCTTACCCGAAGTGGCTCTGCTATATCGCCAAGTACCCGTGAATTTCAGATTTCAACGCATCCCGAAATCTGAAAATTCACGGAGGAAAGGCAAATGGCAAACGTTGAAAAGCAAACGTACACCCTTTCGGTGTACAACACCCTTACAGGGAAAACCGAAGAAGTCGAGGTTCCGGAGGAGGTACCTAAGACCAACTCAAAGAAGATCAAGATGAAGACTAGATGACAATTAAAGAATACATAGGCTCGTTTATGGGTAGCAAATAACAGTTTTTTCGCAGATGGCAGACCCGTACCAGGCTGGTTTCTTAGGATTTTGCCTGCATCTGAAGAACTACCAGCTTTGTTGGTGGGTTTCTATTATTAACAAAGAGGAATCAACATGATCAATAAAAGCAGGGCGCTATATATCTTCAAATACCTGTGGGATCACACGGATGAGGAGCATCCTGCCACTGCGGCGGACATCATCCAATACCTTGCCTCCATCGGGATTTCCACCACGCGGAAAACTGTGGCGGAGGACGCTGCCGAGCTGCAGAACAGCGGCTTTGATGTGATATGCAACCGCAGCCGGCAGAACGAATACTTTATCGGCTCACGCCACTTGGAGCTTGCCGAGCTGAAGCTGCTGGTGGACGCAGTGCAGGCCGCAAAATTCATCTCCCCGAAAAAGAGCAAGGAATTGATCGGCAAGGTGACGGAGCTTGCAAGCCCCCATCAGAGCGATACGCTCAAACGCAGTCTCTTTGTGGACGGCAAGGTCAAAACCAGCAACGAGTCCGTCTATTATGCTGTGGACACGCTCCACGAAGCGATCCAGAAGCAAAAAACGGTAGCCTTTCGGTACATCGAATATACGCCGCAGAAGAAAAAGGCGTATAAGCATGGCGGACAGGTATGGCAAGGAAAAAAGATACCCCACAAAAAGCAGCCCTTCGGGAAATGATGGGCAACTACCTGAAAGAGAACAATGTAAAGGTCAAGGATGGAGCGGATGTCAACTCCATCATGCGGGATATGATACCGGAATGCGTTTTGGTGGCACCGGATGAGTGTATTGGTACTCATGTCTGTGACAAACTCAATGTACCTCATCCGGGAGTAGCCCAGTACCAGCAGAAAACAGTACAGCTTCTTCCATTTTCCATCTTCATACACCGTGTGCTCCTCAAAAATCCCCCAGTCCATCTGCCCTTGTTTTCCAGGCATTGTTTCAAACCGCACCGTCGCCTTTTCATCCAGATCCATTTTTCGGCTTCTCACGTATTCCTTGACAATACTGTATTTCCCTTCAAAACCCTGCTCCTTGAGTTTCTCCAATATCCGGACTGCCGAGTACGGCGCTTCCTCCAGCCACTGATCCACCTGCTGCTTGTACGCATCCAGCTTTGTAGGTTTTGGCACAGACAATGTGTACTCCGGACGCTGCGGCGATTCTGCGTACCGTTTCGCTGTCCGTGGGTCTATGTGGTATTTTCTCCCTAACTCTGTGTAGCTCATCCCTTTGAGTCTGTCATTTCGGATTTCCATCCATTTTTCTCCTTCCTTTCCGACTTCCTTTCCGCTCCATTGTTTTGGTTCGGAAAAAAGTCTATCATGTATTCCTCCTCTCTGCCAGAATCCTACATTTTTTATCCGGCGTTTTTTTCATTTTATCATTGGCGCTGACAGAGTACGACGACCCTTTCAAGGGTAGCCGGTAATCAATCCACTACGGCTTGAACGCTGTGAAAGCCAGCGTCTTTTAGGCGCTGGCCTTCCTATGCCCTTTTAGGGCTCCTTCATGCCACCCGTTTTACGGGCGGTCATGACTATTGTGCGACTTGACCATCAGTGGGTATCTTTTTTTGCTGGGACAGGATGAAGAAGCAAACCGAAGCGGCCGAGCGGGACAGCACTGCAAGCATTACGAAAAGTAGAATCTAGATATAAAATACGGACTGTTTTGTATGGCCAAGCCAGCGGCTCCAGCCAGGCCTGCGGCCAGCAAGCCGCAGTGAGCCGCCAGCCATTTTCAGCTGTGCGGCCCGACCGCAAATGGAATTTTTATTCCATCTTTCCAGCCCTGCGGTGAGCAAGCCGCGCACCACAGGTTTTTCTTTGTCTCGGTGGAAGGCCCGCGCCGAAGCCGGGTATCGTTTTTATCAACCAAACACAGACCTGCAGCCGGCAATTCGTAAAGGGTTGCCGGCTTTTTTATTTTGTAGCCCGACCGGAAGCGATATCTTTTCGTTGACTATCCCACGTCGTCGCAGGCCTTATATCGTTCGCGTGCGCACAACACGCCTTCGCCTGCCCCGTTATTTGCAAAATAGTGGATGCTTGCCCGTTGGATTTTAACCTTCCTTGTGCTATACTGTAATTAGAACGCCGGTATGCAATCTTTTTTTAAAAAGGGAATACCGATAAAGGGGATTTTTCGGTTTGACCGCTTTCACAGGAAACGGGGTCAGCCGGGACAGTGGCGGATGGTTGCTTTCTGAACAGTAAGAGGGAAGAGGAGAGGAAATCGTGACTTGTTTTCGATGTGGCGGATCGGTACCGACCGGCAATGTCTGTCCGCACTGCGGGCAGGTGCTGTCGGCAGCGGAGGTAGAAACGGGTGCCGCAGCGCAGGCCCCCCATGCGGGAACGCCTTTGCCGCCGTCGCCGCCGGGAAAAAAGCGCCGCCTTGCGGGGCCTATTGCGGTCGGGGCGGCGGCGGTTCTGGCCGCCGTCTGCCTGGTGCTGGCCGGGCGGAATCTCATGAGCGGCCTGCCGCTGCTGCCACTGCTGGCGCTGTGCGGCCTGTTTGCCGTGTTTCTGGCGGTGGATATCCTGGGCCACCGGCTGCTGCGCATTACGCGAAGCATAGGGCACTGGTGCGTCTTGGCCGTGGTGGCCTGTGGGTTTCTTTGCTCCGGCACCGGTGCCGTGCTTTCCCGGATCGACACGGGCGCCTGGCGGCTGAATCTGGATTTTGCATACCGGTATCTTCTGGACGGGCACGGCGAGGCCGCCCGCGAAAGGGCGCAGCTCTGCCCGGAAGAGGATCGGGAGCTGCTCACTCTGTTGGCGGACGCCGCAGATCGGGAGTACCTGTCTGTCTATTTTCAGGCAGACCGGCTTCTTGCGAGAGGCGGCCTGGAGGAGCCCACCGCCGCGCAGGTGCTCGAGCTGCGCTCCCTGGCGGCCGGGGTTTTGGGGGTGACGATGGATCCCGAAACCGGAGAGATGACGGGTACGGCGGCCGATCTTCCCCTGACGGCCGAAGAAGCAGCGGCTTCCCCGGCCGCCGTAACCGAGACACAGCGGCGGGAGCGTATGGACGAGCTGGTGCGGGAAATCTGCGACCAGAGGGGCGCCGCCGAGGCGATGCAGGAGAAGACGGAGGAGCTTTACCGTCTGGATAAGGCGATGACGCTCAACGATCTCAGCGGGCTGGACCCGGCGACGGTCGAGGAGCTGCTCTCCCTGTATCCCGAGGACGAGGACGTCCTGCTGGTGGCGATTAAATATTATACGCGGCAGAACGATTACGGGCAGGCGCGCCTGCTGGCCCAGAAGCTGGTGGGGCTGGACGGCAGCGAAAGCAACCTGGTGGTCTACACCGATCTGATCGCGCAGCAGGTTAAAAACGGCCAGAGCAGCAGCGACGCGTCGCTTGACAGCGAGGCCCAGAAATTGTTGGAGCAGGCGGAGGAGAAGGAGGAGCAGGCCAGCGGGCTGAATACCGCGCTTCCGTCCCAGCAGGAGGAATACGACCGGCTGATGAACGAGGCGGAAGACCTGCGCAAGCAGGCCTCCCTGCTGGATATTAACCGGGCAGTGAACTATCTGATTGCGAAAAAGCCGCTGACCGGTGACAAGAGCGGGCTGCTGGATTTGCAGATTGCCAAGCTGTACCTAGCGGCGGACGAACGGGACAACGCCAAAGAGTACATATGGAAGGTGGTGGACAACGCCGGCACGCTGCGGCAGGATTCTCCCATTGTGGAGCCTTTGCAGGAGGTGGTGGGGGCCTATAACACCACCGAAGCGGGCGAAAGCGACCCGGCCCTGACCGCGGCGGTGCAGCAGCTGGTGCGTACGCAAAGCCAGAACGTCGTGTCCTCGTCAGGGGAAACGGTCAACGGCACCATGGCGGATTTTGTGGTGTCCACCCTCAAATACGACCGCCTTTCCATCCTCATCGGCAAGGTGGATACCGAAAAGTACCCGACCATCCGTGCTTATGTCAATATCAGCGGGGAAAAGGATCGGGTTTTCGGCGCGGCGGACGACTTTGCCAAGTCGGATTTTGAGCTGTTTGATACACAGTACCAGATAAAGGATTTTGAGCTGATCCAGGACGAAGAGGCCAAGCAGATTTCGATTGCCCTGGTGATGGACCAGAGCGGCAGCATGGCGGGATCGCCCATGGAGAACGCCATACTGGCGGCGGAAGCCTGCGCCGAGAATATGGATGGGGAGACCCAGCGCATGGCGCTCATCCCGTATGCCGACGACTCGTCGGTGGCGGTTTCCCTGACCAATTCCCCGGATAAGCTGGTCAGCGGCATCCGCGGCCTGTCCGCCGTGGGCGGCACCAATATATCCGGCGCCATCCGCACGGCGCTGGGCGAGCTGGACGGCGAGAGCGGGACGCGGGCGATCATCCTGCTCACCGACGGGCAGGACAACAACAGCGAAGAGGAAATGCAGGAGGTACTGGCGCAGGCCAATCGGCAGGACGTGGCGATCTTTGCCGTCGGCCTGGGCGACGTGAACACGGGCTACCTGCGCAGTATTGCCCAGCTCACCGGCGGCAAGTTCATCGCGGCGGAAACCGCCACCGAGCTGGCGGATATTTACCAGCTGCTCCAGCAGTATATCATCAACAACTATTGCTTTGAATACACCATAACGGATAACCCGGAGGCCGATCCCCGCAGCCTGACGGTGGGGATTCCCGACTACGCGGTCGATGACGTGAAATTCTACCGGATTTCCGGCGAAGAGGTAACCGAGGAAGAGGAGGGCACACGGATTTACCCGACATCCGACGGCGACCTGAGCGTATATTATCTGTCGCCGGGCAGCGCGGCACAAAGCGACGTCCGCAACGGCCTCACCGTCACGGTACACGGTTCGGGATTTCAGAAGGGAATGACCGTCAGTGTCGGGGATCTCCCCCTGACCGATATCCAAGTGGAAAGTGACGGTGAGCTGACTGGCAAGCTCCGCGGTAACCTGGCGGCCGGCCTTTATCCGGTGCGGGTCCACCGGCCGGACGGGCGGGCGGCAGCCCTCTACAAAGGCTTCCGCGTATTCCGGGCCGGCACGGTTTCCTCCGTACAGATGGGCAACCTGTTTATCATGGCGGACAATATCGGGGTCACCAGCGAGAGCGGCAGTCGCACCGAGCTGGTCGCCTCCGGCAATGTAAGCATCAACGGCTTTCTCTACAGCACGTCGGAGCTGACCATAACCCCCAACGACCAGCTGACGGACGACGATCTTTCCCAGGTGGGGCAAAAGGCGCTGTATTTGGGGGCCAACGGGGCGGTGCAGGGCGACGGCAAGCTCTACGCCAGCTATGCGCAGGCGATGGAGACGTCCGAAAGCGGCAACAGCCTGCAGAACATGGTGGGCCGCACCTTTGCGGAGAACATGTTCCAGGGGCAGGATCTGGTGGTGCGCAACGGGGCGTTTTCCATGGATGTGGGCGAATCCGACACCGCATTCGGCACCGGTGGATCCGGCCAGGCGCTGAGCGACGAGCTGCGGGATTACTCCTTCAAGTTCCCGGGCTTCACCGAAGTCGCCGCCGCCAAGGTCACGCTGTATGCCGACCGGCTGCAGCTGGACGCCGAGACGCTCGATTTCGGCGCCATCGAGGATAACCTGGTGACCGCGCTCACCGGCGGCGTCACCGCGACAAAAAAGGATCGGGAAGCGCTGGTGAAAACGCTGGGCGGAAAGTGGGATCGTTTCTTCCCCCTGTCCGGCAAGCTGTCGGTGGCGCTGGGGGCGTCGGACGTGCGCTTCGGGGGCGAGGTCAGCCTGGACCTGCCGGACAATAAAAAGTTCTTCCTCTTCCCGGTCAAGGAGCTGGGGCTGAAGATCAACTCCCTGGACCCGGCGTATGAATACTGGAGCTTTGACGTCAGCATTCTGATGCCGGGCATCAAGCTGATCCCCGGCAATAAGCAATCGGACAGTACCCTTGACGTGGCGGTCGGCTCGTATTTCTGGTATCCGGACAGCCTGGAGGTGGCGGCGTCCCTGGATCCGGGGATCCCCATTTTCAAGGTGTTCAACCTGACCAAAGCCGGGGGAGGCCTGGCCGGGGCCAGCGGCCTGTTTATCACGGACGACACGGTGGATAAAAAGGACGTGACCCTGAAGGTGCTGGCCGAGGCGGATATCAACGTTTTCAAGATGCTGGGCTGGAAGCAGACCGGCGCCTCCCGCAGCATCACCCGCTGGGGAGAACTGGGGAAAATCTCGAATGCGCAGGTGGTGCTGAATTTCAGCGATCTGTCGCTGGATTTGAGCGCGGATCTGGAGCTGCTGCAGCAAAAGATCGCCTCGGCGGAAATCGGGATCAGCACCCAGAAATTCCTGGTAAAAGCCGGCGTCGGAGCGGAGCTTTCCTGTGCGGGAATCGACATCGGCGGCGAACTGGAGGCCGAGGTGTCGGTGCGCTGGGCCGGGCAGAATCAGGACGGCGTGTCGGCATTGATCGGCCTTGGCGGAAAGGGGCATCTGCGCTGCAGCTGGGCGAACGTTAACTGGGACAATCAGCAGATAGGCATCGAGTTTTCCGCCGATGTCGGCACCTCCTCCGGAACCACCATCGCCGTCAAGGTGTACTGCAACGACGACTGGGCCCGGGCTTGGTATGACAGCGAGGGGCTTATGCTGTGGGATAAGTTCCATTACGAAGACACATTTTGAGTGAGGGGGAGCAGACGCCATGATGGCCTGTAAAAATGCCCGACGCCGGAAAGCGCGAACCGGGCCTTTCGTCCTTTTCCTTGTCCTGGCCGCCTCTATCCTGTTCCTGCTCCCGCCGACGGCCGCGGCAAAGACAGGGGAATACGAAATCCGGCTGGACGAGGCAAAAGAAAACTATGTGTTTTCCATCCAGTGGGAGAACAGCGGGGTACAGGCGGAGGTGACGATCACATCGCCAAGCGGCAAAAGCTATAACAAAGACAATATGCCGCAGGCGCAAGCCGGGGACGGCGAGCTGATGTTTTGGTTTGCCACGGCGGAGGCCGGGACCTGGAGGGTAACGATAACCGGCGAAGGGCTGGGAACGGTTACGCTGGACGCCGGCGTGATGCCCGGGCGGATGGACATCGCCTCGTTTACCGTCCGGATTGCGGGAGAAACCGGCACTGCCTCCTGGGATATCCGGGACAGCGAGGAACAGCTGTGGCTTGAAATTTGGGCGGCGCCTGACCCGGTCGGCTATGGCGGACAGCGGCTGAGCCGTGTGAGGGGAGAAGCGGCTGGCCAGTGCGAATTTTCCCTGTCCGGGCTGGAATCCGGAGACTATTACCTGTATCTTAAGGCGGTGGGAACCGACGGCATCTTCGCCTGCCAGTATGCGGACGGCCCGGTTTCCTGGCGGCAGGGGGACGCGCTGCCCAGGCTGGACGGCGTTCAGGCGCGGATGCTGGACGAGGATTTGTGGCTTTCCTGGCAGGAGAATGCGGATGCTTCCGAATACCGGATCCGTGTCTATGACGGTTCCACCGGGGAGCTGCTCACCGACGAGAGGGTGGAGAAGGGCGAAACCCAGTGGTTCGGGGAGTTTCCGGACTCCGTCACGACGATGGAGGCCACGGTGGCGGCGGCACGCTGGGGAAGCACCGGCGATTTTGAACGGCATACGGTGACCCGCGGCAGCTTTGACGGGGTGACGGTCACCTTCCCGGAGGGAGACCATTTCAACACCAGAACCGTCTATGTCCAGGTGGCGTTCACCGGCGACTATACGGTCAGCGCCGCGATCAATGGGGACATGGTCACCGAGAACAGCGGCCAGACGGGCAGCTACCGGGTGGACATGGAGGAAGGGGACAACCGCATTTCCTTTTATGTAACCGATCCGTCCGGTAATATCCGCAGCTTCGGCAAGGACCTGCATGTGGATGTGACGGCGCCGCAGCTCTCGATTCTGCAAGATCTCAACGGGCAGTCCACCGCAGAGAGCTATGTGTACCTGGAAGGGCACACCGAGGGCGGGGCCAGCCTTACCCTGAATGGCGAGCCGGTTCAAACCCAAAACGGGTATTTCAGCGTCCGCTGCCCGCTGTCCCCAGGGAAAAACCGACTGGAGCTCCTGGCAACGGACGCCGCCGGGAACCAGTCGAAGTACAGCGCGGTTGTGGAAAGGCCCTGGTTCAGCGCGCAAATCCTGCTTTGGGTTGTGTGCATTGTGGCGGCGGTCGCTCTGCTCGTGGTGTACAGCATTCTCTTTGTCCGAGCCAAGAGGAGGAAAAAATGAAAACAGCAAGACGTGTTTTTTTGATCCTTACCATCATATGCGGTATACTCGCCGTCGGGCTGGACATTGCGGCTATCTGTATGCAGGCCATGGTGGCCGGGGAAAATCTGCTGACGATGGATTCCCACTGGGGCTATCTTTTGGCGGTCAGCTACCGCTGGGTGACGCTGGCGGCGATTCTCCTCACTGCTGCGGCGGCGGTCCTTCTGACGGCCTTCCTCCTGATCCGCAGAAAACAGAAAAAGCTGTCCAGGCAGACTGAGACGCCGGCGGCGGATACCGGCCCTGCCGCCCAGGCGTAGGATGGAGAGGGGCTGAACAAAGCCGCCGTTGCCGATGCCCGCGGCCCCGGTCCGGACGGATCGGCTCCATACCCTTTTAATCCGATGAATTTGATCTGTCGCCAATGCGTCGGACGCCGAATCCCGGCAGACGCCCTCCCCTTTGATGGGCGCCGGCGTAGCCCGCCCAAAAATACGCCGGTATTTTCTCCGTTTCTCCGTCTTGCTATGGAAGGGAGAATACCGTATAATGGAGTGGATATCTACAGAGAGGGTGGAGGAGCGTATGGGAGATACCGTGCAGATTATGATCACCATGGTCGTGTATATGGCGGCGGTGATCGGGATTGGCGTCGCGTTCGCCCGGAAGGCGAATGCGAATTCGGAGGCGTATTTTCTTGGCGGACGTACCCTGGGGCCGTGGGTTACGGCCATGAGTGCGGAAGCGTCGGACATGTCCGGGTGGCTGCTGATGGGCCTGCCGGGCGTCGCGTACTGGTGCGGCATTGCGGACGCGGCGTGGACGGCCATCGGCCTGGCGGCGGGCACCTATATCAACTGGCTCATCACGTCGAGAAGGCTGCGCCGGTACAGCGAAAAAGCGGGCAACGCCATTACCCTGCCGGAATTCTTTTCTAACCGCTTTCACGAAAAAAGCAAAGTGGTCATGACGGTTTCGGCCCTGTTCATTCTGATATTCTTTACCGTCTATGCAGCCAGCTGCCTGGTCACCTGCGGCAAGCTGTTTTCCACGCTGTTCGGTTTTGACTATGTTCCCATGATGATTGTCGGGGCCATTTTCGTGTTGGTCTACACCATCATCGGGGGCTTCCTCGCCGAAAGCGTTTCCGATTTCATGCAGGCCATCGTCATGATTGCGGCGCTGATTGTCATTGTGGTGACCGGTACCGTGGCCGCGGGCGGCCTGGGCGCGGTGCTGGATAACGCACGGTCCATCCCCGGATTTCTGGAGTTCTTCGGGGTGGCCACACCGGTTACCGTGGACGGGGTGCAGCAGGCGGCAAACGGCGTGCCCCAATTCGGTGCCGCCGGAAGCTACGGCTTTCTCAGCGTGATTTCAGCGGTGGCATGGGGCCTTGGATATTTTGGCATGCCCCAGGTGCTTCTGCGCTTTATGGCCATCCGCTCCGAGCGCGAGCTCACCCGCTCCCGCCGTATCGCCACCGTGTGGGTCGTCATATCCCTGACGGTCGCGGTGTTTATCGGCGTGGTGGGGCGCGTGCTGTATCCCGCCGCGCTGACCACCGACACCGCGGCGGAAAACATCTTCATTCTGCTTTCCACCAACCTGCTGCCGCCCCTGCTGGCCGGGCTGGTCATGGCGGGCATTCTGGCCGCCACCATCAGCTCGTCCGATTCCTACCTGCTCATTGCTGCTTCGGCGTTTTCCAAAAACATTTACCAGGGCCTCCTGCACCGGAAGGCCACGGATAAACAGGTTATGCTCATTTCCCGTATCACGCTGCTGGTCATTACGGTTATCGCCATTTTCATCGCGCTGGATGAAAAAAGCGTCATCTTCGCGATTGTCAGCTTCGCCTGGGCGGGCTTTGGCGCGACCTTCGGGCCGCTGATGCTGCTCAGCCTGTTCTGGAAGCGCATCAACCGCGCCGGCGCCGTTGCGGGCATGATCGGCGGAGGCGGCATGGTGTTTGTCTGGAAGCTGCTCATCCGTCCGCTGGGCGGGGCGTGGAACCTTTACGAGCTTCTGCCCGCGTTCCTGTTCTCCTGCCTGTGCATCGTGGTGGTTTCCCTGCTGACGGCGCCCCCCTCGGAGGAAATTCAGAAGGAATTCGAGGAGGTCCGTGCCGGCGGTACGCAGGCGCAGGCCCCGGAGGAAATTTCCTGAGCGGCGCACCCTTTCGGTCTATTCGGTTATAAGCAGGCCCCTGCCAACCCGGCGGGGGCCTGTTTCTATGGGATGGGGGAGCGGGGACGGCCCGGCAGGCCGGAAACCGCCATCGATCACATTACAAAAAGTATACTGCACGATTAAAATACAAAAAGTTATCTATCCCTCTGCCGCAGGGAGCCGCATAAACAATGGGCGTGCACCGGATGGCCATAAGCGGCGCGGCCCCGGCCTGCCCGGCGGCGGTGTTCCGCCCTGTCCTGTGTGTCCACCCCGGCTTCGGGTTGCACGCCGATTGCGGAGCGGCCTGTACGTTTGGAAACGACACGCTGGCCACCGAGGCGGCCTAATGGAGAGTGGAAGCTGCCGCCACCAGGACGACCCGAACAAAGTTGGCAGCGGCACGCCGCCTCTCCGTACTGTCTGGGAAGCGGCGCAGCCAATGATACAGCATGCCCCTGCCCGGAGGCGAAAGCCGCGTGCCGCCGCGTTCCGCAATGCACCCGGGCGGGGAATTTTTTGGCGTTGGAGGCTTGACAAATGGGGGATGGCGTTTTATTATTTAATTAGTTAGAAAACTAATTAAAGGAGGATTCCGATGGATATACCGGTCAAACCGCCGAGGCGGCCGCGGCCCGAAGAAATGCCCATCATGATGCTGGTCAACGAGCTGTCCCGCCTGTTTCATAACCATATGCGGGCGGAAAGCGAACGGATTGGCATGCAGGACGGGTTCCGTCATCTGCTGTTCCACCTGACGCGGGAGGATAATCTGACCCAGCTGGATCTGGCGCACCGCACCCATCTCAAGGCCCCCACCGTCAGCGTGGCGCTGCGGCAGATGGAGGAAGCGGGGCTGGTCACCCGCACGGCGGATCCGGCAGATCAGCGGCAGATCCGCGTCCGGCTCACCGACAAGGGGCGGGAGCTGGACGACCGGCAGCGGGAAAAAATCCGCGAGGCGGAGGAACTGTTCGCCCGCGGGCTGTCGGAGGAGGACAAGCAGACGCTTAAGGCGCTGCTGCTGCACATGCGGCGTAACCTGCTGCCCGACGAGTGACCGCGGCCCCGTATTCCGTCCATGAAAGGATGCTGTGCTTTCCATGAAAACGCCACCGAGCCAATCGGCTGTACCCGCGCGGCTGCTGCGTTATCTGCGGCCGTACTGGTTTTTTGCCCTTCTCTCCCCGCTGGTGATGGCGGGGGAGGTCATTTTCGACCTGCTGCAGCCCCGCCTGATGTCCTCCATTGTGGACGACGGCGTGCTGGCGGGGAATCTATCGGTTATCCTGACGACCGGGCTGACCATGCTGGGCTTCACCCTGCTGGGCGGCCTGTGCGGGGTGGGCGGCGCCGCCTTCGGCAACATCGCCGCCCAGAATTTCGGCAACGACCTGCGCCGGGACGTCTTCAGCCGGGTCATGCATCTGTCCCAGGAGCAGACCGACCGGTTCACCACCGGCTCGCTGGTCACCCGGCTGACCAACGATATCACCGCCGTCCAGGAACTGGTGTCCATGGCGCTGCGGATGTTTATCCGCGCGCCCATGACCTTCATCGGCGGCATCGTCATGGCCCTGAGCCTCAACGTGAATTTCGGCCTGGTGCTGGTGATCGCCCTGCCCATCGAGCTGGTGGTGGTGTGGCTTCTGCTTTCCAAGGCCAGCCCGCTGTTCGGGCTGGTGCAGAAAAAGCTGGACCGGGTCAACGCCATTGTGCAGGAAAACGTGGACGGGGCCCGGATGGTCAAGGCCTATGTGCGGGAGGATTACGAGGAAAACCGGTTCCGCACCGCCAACAACGATTTGATGAACACCTCCCTGCGGGTGCAGAAGCTGATGGCCATCCTCAATCCGATCCTGATGATCGTGATGAACGCCTCGGTCATCGCCATCATCTTCATCGGCGGCTTCCAGGTGGAGGCCCGGGCCATGGAGGTGGGCCAGGTGATGGCGGCCGTCACCTACGTCACCCAGATTCTCATGTCCATCATGATGGTCAGCATGATGTTCCAGTCCATCTCCCGCGCCCGCGCCTCGGCGGCGCGTATCCGCGAGGTGCTGGATACCCTGCCGGCCATCGCCGACGGCCCCGACGGCAGCCCGGCGGCGGAAAAAGGCCGCGTGGAGCTGCGCGGCGTCAGCTTCCGCTATGCGGGGGCGGGCCGGCCGGTGCTGGAGGATATCACGCTGGATATCCGGCCGGGGGAAACGGTGGCGATCCTCGGTGCCACCGGCGCGGGCAAGACCAGCCTGTGCAGCCTGATCCCCCGTTTCTATGACGCCACCGCCGGCGAAATCCGCATCGACGGCCGAGATATCCGGGACTATCCGCTGGACGTTTTGCGGCGGAAAATCGCCTTTGTCCTGCAGAAAAGCGAGCTGTTCTCCGGCAGCATTGCCGACAATATCCGCTGGGGCAACCCGGAGGCCGACGACGAGGCGGTCCGCGCCGCGGCGCAGATCGCCCAGGCGGACGATTTCATCTCCGGCTTCCAGGACGGCTATCAGACCATCATCGGCGAAAAGGGCGCCTCCCTGTCCGGCGGCCAGAAGCAGCGGGTTTCCATTGCCCGCGCCATCCTGAAGAAGCCGGAAATCCTGCTTTTTGACGACAGCACCTCGGCCCTCGACCTGGGGACCGAAGCGCGGCTGCAGGAGGCCCTGCGGCAGAATCTGCAGCATACCACCGTCATCATGGTGGCGCAGCGGGTGGCCAGCGTTATGCACGCCGACCGCATCGTCGTGCTGGAGGGCGGCCGGATCGCCGCCTGCGGACGGCATGAGGAACTGCTGCGCACCAGCGCCGTTTATCAGGATATCTATCATTCCCAGATGGGAAAGGAGGCGGTCGCCCATGCCTAATCCCATGCCGCCGCGCCCCATGGGACGCGGCCCGATGGGCGGCCCTCGCGGGCCCCACGGCCCGCTGATCCGGGAAAAGCCGCAGGACGCCGCCGGCACCCTCAAACGGCTGATCCGCTATATCGGCAAAAACAAAGCCCTGCTCATCGGCCTGTGGGCCGTCATGCTGTTCGTCACCCTGCTGTCCCTGGCCGGCCCCTCCCTGCAGGCGCTGGCCATCGACAGCATCACCCTGAGCGGCGCGCAGCTTTCGGTGGATTTCGCCCGCCTTATTCGGGTGCTGGCGGCTATGGCGCTGGTGTATGTGCTTTCCTCCGTCCTGACCTACTTCCAGGGGATTTTCGCCGCCAAGCTCTCCCAGGTCACGGTGCGCAATATGCGGGCCGACCTCTTCGCCCGCATGGAACGGCTGCCCATCCGGTACATCGACACCCACCAGCACGGCGACCTGATGAGCCGCATGACCAACGACGTGGAAAACGTCTCCAACACCATTTCCCAGTCCATCGCCTCGCTGTTTTCCAGCGTGCTGACCGTGGTGGGCACCCTGTTCATCATGCTGGGCTACAACCCGCTGATGACGCTGGTGAGCCTCGTCACCGTCCCGCTGAGCCTGCTGGCCAGCATGGTGATGTCGAAATTCATGCGCCGGTACTTTGTGCGCCAGCAGACCCTGCTGGGCAGCCTCAACGGCCACATCGAGGAAATGGTCACCGGGTATAAGACGGTGATGGCCTACGGCCGGGAGGAGCGCGCCGTGCGCGAATTCGCGCAGATAAGCGGCGATCTCAAAAACTGCGGCATCCGCGCGCAGATATTCGGCGGGGTGATGGGGCCGCTGATGAACATCATCGGCAACTTCGGCTATCTGCTGATCGCGGCGGTGGGGGGCTACATGGCGCTGGAGGGGGTCATCACCGTCGGCGTCATCCAGGCCTTCCTGCTCTACTCCAAGCAGTTCACCCGGCCGATCACCGAAATCGCCAACCAATACGCCCAGATTCTCACCGCCATGGCCGGCGCGGAGCGGGTGTTCGCGGTCATGGACACCCCCTCGGAGGACGAGGGCGGCAGCACCCCGGTCACCCCGGAAACGGTGCAGGGGGACCTGTCCTTCCGCCATATCGACTTCTCCTATGTGCCGGGCGAGCAGGTGCTGTTCGACTTCGGCCTCGAGGTGAAAAAGGGGCAGAAAATCGCCATCGTGGGCGCCACCGGCTCCGGAAAAACCACGGTGGTCAACCTGCTGACCCGGTTCTACGATGTGGACAGCGGGGAAATCCGGCTGGACGGCGTGAATATCCGGGACATTCCCAAACGTGTCCTGCGCAGCAGCATCGCCATTGTGCTGCAGGATACGGTGCTGTTTTCGGACACGGTGGCGGCCAATATCCGCTACGGCCGGCTGGACGCCTCCATGGAGGAGGTGCGCCGGGCGGCGCGGGCCGCCAACGCGGACACCTTCATCGAGCAGCTGCCGGAGGGCTATGACACCATGCTCAGCGAATCGGGCAGCAATCTGAGCGGCGGGCAGCGCCAGCTGCTTTCCATTGCCCGCGCCGTGCTGGCTGACCCGAAAATCCTCATTCTGGATGAAGCCACCTCCAGCGTGGACACCCGCACCGAAATGCATATCCAGCAGGCGATGATCTCCCTGATGCAGAACCGCACCAGCCTCATCATCGCCCACCGGCTGTCCACCATCCGGGACGCCGACCGCATTGTGGTCATCGACGCGGGCCGGGTGGTGGAATCGGGCAGCCACGAGGAGCTTCTCGCCCGGCAGGGCTGCTATTACCGCCTGTATCAGAACCAGTTCGCCGGCCGGGCCATTTAAGGGGCCGGGCAGCACCACAAACGCACAGGAAAGGGCGCCGCGGCCGGCTGATATGCTCCCTCTATGAGAGACAGTGAAATAAAACACTGTCAAACATAGAGGGAGCATTGTTATGCCGCAAAAGCAAAAACTAAGTTTAGAAGAAAAGGTCGAGATTATACGGGATTACCTCGAAGGAACGATTAGCAAGAGCGAAGCAGCTCGGAGAGGAGGCGTTGCGCGTGATACAATACAACAGCGGGCGCGCAACTACGAATCAGACGGAGAAGACGCATTTCTATTGCATAAGAACCGTGTGTACAGCCCAGAGCTAAAAAGGCAAGCCGTGGAGGATTACTTGTCCGGCGTTGGAAGTCAGTCAGAGATTTGTAAGAAATATCATATTCGGAAACGAATGCAGCTCCAAAAGTGGATTAAGGTGTATAATGCTCATGGAGATTTCAACTCCGCAAAGTTTTCTGGAGGAGGAAGCTACATGAAGCAAGGACGAAAAACTACATTTGAGGAACGAGTTCAAATCGCCAGGGAGTGTATCGCCAGTGGGAAAAACTTTGGCGAAATGGCATTAAAATATCAGGTGAGCTATCAACAAGTTCGTACTTGGACGCTTCGCTTTGAGCAGATGGGGGAAGCAGGACTGCAAGACCAGAGAGGCCGGCGCAAGAAGGACCAAACTCCCCGTACTGAACTGGAACAGGCGCAAATTGAGATTGAGCAGCTCAAACACAAACTGTATCTGGCGGAAATGGAGAATGCCCTGTTAAAAAAATTGGACGAAGTAGAGAGGAGGGATGCCTTTCAGAAGTAAGACAGCGACATATTTATATAGCCATTCGAGAGTGCCATGAAGAACAAGGGTTTCCTGTTGAGGCAGCCTGTGAACTGCTCCATGTAGCCCGTTCCGCTTACTACAAATGGGCTTGCGGAAAGCTAAGCCACAGAGCAATGGAGAACGAGCAGTTGGCCGACAAGATTGAGAAAATCCATTCAGAAAGTCCGGATAAAGGCTACCGGAGACTGAATGACGATCTGCGCCATGACCATGGTATCTATGTCAATGACAAGAGAGTGCTGCGCATCTGCCGGGCCAAAGATATAAGATCTACTGTGAAGTACAATAACCGTGGCTGCACAAGGCGGGCAAAGAACCCTCAGTATCTTGCTGAAAACCTGCTGAACCGCCAATTCTATGCGCAGAAGCCGAATGAGAAATGGCTTACCGATGTGACAGAGTTTAAATGGTATGAGGGCATGGAAGTACATAAACTCTATCTGAGCGCCATTCTGGATCTCTGTGACCGGCGCATCGTGTCCTATGTGCTGAGTGAGCGCAATGATAATCCACTCGTTTACAAAACCTTGGACAAAGCGGTTAAGGCGAACCCAGATGCCCACCCGCTGTTCCACAGCGATAGAGGCTTTCAATACACAAGCAGAGCCTTCCACCACAAACTCGTACAGGCTGGAATGACTCAGAGTATGTCCCGTGTGGCCCATTGCATTGACAATGGGCCTATGGAGGGATTCTGGGGCATCCTGAAGCGGGAACGCTATTACGGCAGGCGTTTTACCAGCAAGCAAGAACTTGTCCAGATGATCGAACAATACATCCGTTATTACAATACCAGGAGAGTACAGCGCAACTTGGGCGTATTGACGCCGATGGAGAAACACAAGTTGTGCCTTGCTGCATAAAAAAACGGCCAGCAACACTTGGCTGCTGGCCAGGAAAACTTTATATTTTTTCACTGTCCTCTTGACGGGTAGCGGTTCAGGCCGCGGCGCCCTCTTGGCGTCCTTCGGGGAAAAATCCGCCGCTCCGGGACAGACTGTCGGCATGAAGAGGCAACTCAATGGATAAACGCGGAAGGAAAATACGGTTTGTATAACGCTGTCCCCTGTAACGGGGCGGTTGGCGGTCATCCGCCTTCCGCTGCAGGCGGTTCCTGGCGGCGGGGGCAGTCGCTGTCGGTGCAGTCCCGGCACATGGCCGCAGGCCACGATGCCAGGCAGCACAGCCTATCATCCCATGCGCCGCAGCAGCCGGGGAGTTCCAGCCCGCTCCTGCCGCGGTGCCGTCCGTTTCCGAGACAGTCCCTGCCCCGCTTCCCGGGGGCCAACACGATGCCGGGCACATTGGGGGTTCGGTTCTCTCAGCCTTCCACCTGGATGGCTGGATATGGGGGTTATATCCCTTAATAAAACGGATTATAATCCCCATAATGGTGCTTGTCAAGTAAAGGGGGGACGGCTGGGATGATTGTGTTTGACAGGCTTTGGAAAACCATGCAGGCGAAGGGTGTCACCACCTATACGCTGAGGGAAAAAGGCGATATAGACAGCAAAACGATCCGGCGGTTAAAAGCCAACGAGAATATCGAAACCAAAACGCTCAGCAAGCTCTGCGCCATCCTGGGCTGCGGGCTGGAGGACATCGCGGAATATAAAGCGGACGCCTAGGGCCGGCAGGGGGAACGTTCCGCCGCCGACAGGGCTGCGCCGGCCGGGAGAAGACACCCGGCGGAAAGCGGAGCCGCCGCCCGCGTGTACCGCGTTACGGAAAATACAAGGCGCCCCTCCTTTGTCAAAAAGGAGGGGCGCCTCAGCTTGTCAAAGAAGTCGCCAAAAGGCGGCTTTTTTGGTATAATGGAGAGGAGG